>JAITWN010000222.1 GCA_031285245.1 Chromatiales bacterium
AAGAAACGCGTCTGCCGGCGGACATCGATTACGCGCTGGTTTATGGCTTATCGAATGAAGTGCGGCAGAAGCTCGCTGCGCTGCGCCCTGAAACCATTGGTCATGCCGCGCGTATTCCAGGCATGACGCCAGCGGCGGTGTCGCTGTTGTTGCTGCATTTGAAGAAGGACCGCGCCGCCGGCGCGGCTTGAGGCTGTTGGCCTGGATTGCTACGGCGCTATGCACCTCGCAATGACGAATAGTCATAGGTTGGGCTTCGCAACGCGAAGCCCAACACGCCAACGTATGAAGCCATAAAGTGAGATTCGTCGTTTGAGTAATCGACCCGGTGTGTTTTCGCGTATTGCCAGTGTGATCGAAGCGATCAGTGAATGGAGCGGGCGCATCGTTGCCTGGCTGGTGCTCGTGCTGGTGCTGATCACGGCCTGGGATGTCAGCATGCGCTATCTGTTTCAGAGCGGTTCGATCCGCTTGCAGGAATTGCAGTGGCATTTATTCGCGTTGATGTTTTTGCTCGGTGCGGCGTACACGCTCAAGCATGACGGCCATGTGCGCGTGGACGTGTTGCTGCGTAATCCGCGCATCGGTCCGCGCGGGCGTGCGCTCGTCGATCTCCTCGGCACGATCTTCTTCCTCATTCCCTTCTGCGTGCTGGTGATCAAGGGTAGCTTGCCCTTCGTGGAAAATTCCTGGCGTTTTGATGAAGCCTCGCCCGATCCGGGCGGATTGCCTCATCGCTATCTGCTCAAAGCTGCGATTCCAATTGGTTTTGCGCTGCTGCTACTACAAGGCATCGCGCTCATCGTGCGCAGCGCGCAGATTTTGCGCGGGACGCGCAGCGCTGATCAGGAGGCCGGACAATGACGATGGAAGTCTGGGCGCTGGTGATGTTCGCCGTGCTGATGGTGCTGGTGATGGTGGGTTATCCCGTGGCGTTCACGCTCAGCGCAGTGGCGCTCTCCTTCGGTGCAACGTTTCTCGGCTGGCAGTTCTTTGATCTGCTGCCTTTGCGTATCTGGGGCATCATGACCAATTTTACGCTGCTCGCGGTGCCGCTCTTTGTGTTCATGGGTATCGTGCTCGAGAAATCGGGGCTCGCTGCGCGTTTGATCGAAAGCATGGGTTTACTGTGCGGGCGCATGCGTGGCGGCCTTGCGGTATCGATCGTGCTGGTCGGAACGCTACTCGCTGCTTCAACTGGCGTCGTCGGTGCAACCGTCGTTGCGATGGGCGTGATCGCGCTGCCGATCATGCTGCGTCATCGTTACGATCCTGCGCTTGCAACCGGCGTGATTGCAGCATCGGGTACGCTCGGTCAGATCATTCCGCCGAGTGTGATTCTGATTTTACTTGGCGATGTGATTGGCATCGCGCTTGGCGAACTCTTCATGGCGGCATTGTTGCCGAGCTTGATGTTGGTGGCGCTATTCGTGATGTATGTGTTGGTGATCGGCTGGCTGCGTCCGGCGCGTGCGCCGGTGGTCGATGCTTCGCGCGTGATGGCGGGCTCCTCAAGCTCAGCGGGCGCGTTGATCATGGCGGTGTTGCCGCCACTGCTGCTGGTGTTCGCGGTGCTCGGTTCGATTTTTTTTGGTATCGCTTCACCGACGGAATCGGCGGCGATCGGCGCGCTCGGCGCGCTGATCATGGCAGCGGCAGGAAAGCGGCTGACGCTGCGCGCCCTCACCGACTCCATGCGCCAGACGCTGCACCTCACCAGTATGGTGTTTCTGATCTTGATCGGCGCTACCGCTTTCGGCCTGGTGTTTCGCGGCATGGGTGGCGATGTGTTGGTGGAAGAGCTGATGCGCGCGCTGCCGGGTGGCGAGTGGGGTTTTCTCGTTCTCAGCATGCTGCTGATTTTTTTGCTGGGGTTCTTTCTCGACTTCCTGGAGATCTGTTTCATCGTGGTGCCGATTCTGGCACCGATCGCGCTTTCGCTCGGCATCGATCCGCTGTGGTTCGCGGTGCTGATTGCGCTCAATTTGCAGACTTCTTTTCTAACACCGCCTTTTGGCTTCTCGCTCTTCTACCTCAAGGCCGCCGCGCCGCCTGAGATTCGTATTCAGGATATTTATCGCGGCGCTATTCCTTTCGTGGGTTTACAGCTGCTCGCGCTTGGTGCGCTGCTGGCTTTTCCGCAGATCGCGCTGTGGTTGCCGGCGTTGATGAACCGTTTGCAGGGGTTCACCTGATTTGGCATCACATGCTTTATTGCGCCGACTGCTGCGGATGATCCTCAAGCGCGGGTGCGGGCGTAGGCGATCTCGGAAATGCGTCCCCAGGCGTCGTTTGTCTGCATGAACGCGCGTTGATGCTCCCACACCTTTTTGAAGATGGGGTCGCTCTTGGCTTCTTCTTCGAGGGTGAGTTGCGTGAGTCGGCGTAGCTCAGCGATGACGTCAGTAGGCAGCGCCAGCACTTCGACTTTGTAACGCGTCTTCAGTGTTTCCAGGGCTTCGATGTTGCGCGTTTCGAATTCCGCCAGCATGAGCACGTTGCTCGCCTGCGCGGCGGTTTCGACGATGCGCTGTAGATCTTCGGGCAGACTTTCCCAGGCACGCTTGTTGATGATCATCTCCATCACCGGCCCAGGTTCCTGCCAGCCCGGATAATAGTAATGGCGGGCCGCGCGATAAAGGCCGAGGCGCAGATCGTGGAATGGACCGACCCATTCCGCCGCATCGACGGTACCGCGTTCGAGCGCGGTATAAATCTCGCTGCCTGCGAGCAGCACCGGATTGACGCCAGCGCGTGCTATCACTTTGCCGCCAAGGCCCGGGATGCGCATCTTAAGACCCTTGAGATCGGCGAGTGATTCGATGCGTTTGCGGAACCATCCCGCCATTTGCACGCCGGTGTTACCCATCGGAAACGGCACGAGGCCATGGGGCGCGTAGACTTCGCGCCACAGTTCGAGTCCGCCGCCGCTGTAGAGCCAGGCGTTCATACCCTGGGCGTTCATGCCAAACGGAACGGCGGTAAAGAACTGTGCAGCGGGAATTTTACCGGCCCAGTAATAAGCGGCGCCATGCCCCATTTCGACCGTGCCTTGCGAGACCGCATCGAAAGTCTGTAGCGCTGGCACTAACTCACCGCCGGCAAAGGCTTGGATGTTGAGTCGTCCGCCGCTCATGCGCTTCACGTCATCGGCGAAGCGGCGCACGGTTTCCTGAAATATGGGGAAATTCGGCGGCCAGGTCGTTACCAGACGCCAATTGAAACGTTGTTGCGTTTGGGCGCGCGCTGAAAGGCTTGCGCCCGAGAAGAGTGTACCGGCACCAAGGCCGGTGAGAAGTTGGCGGCGTTTCATGCCGGCAAGCTTACCGAAAGATGCCGGAGCAGTAAAACGCCGCAAAGTTTGGATCAGGACGAGGATGAAGACATCATGCGCGCAGCATAAGCATCGCCGAGGCTGGCGAGCGCAAGATTGAGGCGGTCCTCGATCTGGCGCTTGTATTCTAGAAAGTGCACTGACTGCAATTGATCCGAAGATTTCGCGCCGACCAGTGCCGGCATGAGATCGATGTCGGTGATGTGGATGGGATAGCGCTGGCCACCTTTACGACGTTCGAGCACATATTCGGCGACTTTGCGATAGAGGCGTTCGCCAAATTCGATCGAACTGAATTCGCGATTTTCGATATAGATCGTGAATTCAGGACGGCCCTTGTCGCTGACGCCAGTGATGACCTGAATCTCGAGCGGTAATTGGCTGCCATCGTCGGGCTCTTCCTGATACGAGGCGAGCACGCTCTTGCCGTGATAGCGTTTGTGGCCCTGAAAGACTTCGATCCGGCGTGTGCTGAGGCCGCGACCAGCGGCGGGCTGCATCTGCTGGCGCGCGGCAACGGTGGCGAGAAAGTGCCGGTAGTGGCGTATCAGCATGTGCGTCTCAGCCTTTGGAACGCGGCGTTGGAACAGCGAGCCGCGCTCATCGAGGAAGTAGAGATACACGGCCTGATTTTCTTCCACGCAATAAATCTGTACCACATCCGGTTTGTTGTTGCTGTAGATCAGCGGCAGGATGTCGTGCGGCAGCGCGTGCCGATCGATGGTTACTGGTCGATAGCCGCTCACCGGCTCGGCAAGATAGTGCAGCAGCTCGTTGTGCGATTCGAGTCGCTGATGCACGAGCTGTCCGTCTTCGTAACTTAGCACAAAGTATTTCTGGCCAACCAGCACCACGTAACGTGATGCTGCCTGATACGGATCATCGCCGTAATAGCAGGCGATCATGTCTTCGAACAGTTCTTCGACGCGCCGCACCGTGCTCATGCTTTGCACCGATGAGAAGCAGTGCGCCTTGATGCGCGGCGGACGTGGGCCGGGCGGCGGTGAGGCGCGCATGAGGGCGCCGAGGCAGTCAAAGATGCTGCTCTCGCCTTCGAAGCTGTGCGCCATTACTTCCTGCCAGCTCGTCAGCATGATCTGATCGAGCGAAATCACCTGATTTTCGCAGACCCCGCCGTAACTGAGCGCATCAGTCTTATCGCTGGTAAGGTGCAGGCCTTCACGCGTGCGGATGGTTTCCTGGCGTACGCCGACATTGATGAACAGTATCACGCGCTGCGGCACCGGCGATTGCGCCAGCGTTTCGAAACCCGCTGGCTCAAGATGCGAGCTGGGATGAAACTGTTCGAATGCGCGCATGATGCCGCGTACTTCGTTGACCGAGAGTGCGCTGTCTCGTGGGTAAAGTGAAAACACCGTGCGCTCGCCAGCAAGCTGATTGAAGTAACACCACGCCAGCAGCTCAGCCACACTGTGGCTGCGTTTGAGTGGACGGTTCTGTTCGGTTTCGTCGGCTTGCACCATGCCGCGATAGAGTGTCCAGCCGCTGCGTTCCTTACCACCAGCCTGATGGATGGAGAGATGATGCTCCCACACATCTTCAGAGATGCCGCGGTTGACGATATCGATCTTGCCGGCCTTGCGCTCAAAAGCAGCATAGAGCTTGCGTCCGAGAATGTTGAGATCGTTCTGATTGATGCGCGCGAGCACGTTCTGCACGCGTCCAAATCGCGACAGCGCGTGATAGCTCTGCGTGAGCGCGCGCACGAGGCTTGAGCGCTCTTCGAGCACTTGGTGAATTTTCCAGCGCTTGCGGCTGTCGAGCAGTTGTAGATAGCCGCTGTTCCAGCCCCACTCTTCTACCAGCTTGCGCATCACTTCCCCCGCCCAGGCCTGGCGGTTGCTGTTTTGTCCAAGCTGTTCGTTGACTTTGAAATAGAAGCAGCGACGCAGCAGCGCGAGGCGATCATCATCTCCCTGCTCTTTCAGATATTCCTCGATCTTGCGATAAAGCATGATGTAAGGATCGAGCCGGATCAGATCGACATGTCCTTCATGCACAGCTTGCTTGAAGCGCAGCGACAGTAGATCGACCTCGGGATATTCCGCGGCATAAGCTTCCATGAGCATCAATTTGAGCGCCGCTTTGTAGGGCGAATCGATACTCTTATAGAGTTGCCACAGTGAAGCTCCAAAGAATTCTTCAGCGGGTGCGCGCGGCAGACCGCCGAAATCGATGGTCTCGTTGACACGTACCAAACCATCGCGCAGCAAACGCTTGGTGTATTCCTCGTAGCGGCATTCCTCGCGCGGTGGCACCAGCCACCAGATCGGATAACGCCCAGCGAGCAGCAATCCTGTGCGATAGAACTCATCGAGCAGCAAATGGTGCTGAGCGCTGCCGCTGCTCTCGTGCGACAGTTCGACGACTTTGCCGCTGCGAAAATGCTCGGCGTTCATCAAAAAGAAATGCACTTCGAGATCGAAGCTTGCAGCCCACTTCTCGATCGCGCTGGCTTTGTCCTGCAAGTCGGCGATCTGCATCATCGACAGATCGGGGCTGTGACAGAGCCAGACATCAAAGTCGCTGCTGGTGGAATGCGCGATGGAGCCGCAGCTTCCCATCAGGAACATGGAATGAATGTCGTAACGCGCGAGCGCGCGGCGCTTGTACTCCACATCCGGCACGAGCTTGAGCAGCGTCTCGACCATGCGACTTGACGGCGTGTAATCGGAGATTCCTACCGGAGTGCTGTCTGAGACATAACCCGGTAACGCCGGATGATTGGTATGAAACAGCAGCGGCAGCAGATCGATGATTTCGCGCTGACGTCCGCGCAGAGTCTCGCGCATCCGATTCATGCGATCGTGATTGAGCGCAAAAAAGCGCTGTTTGATGGCGTTGAGTTCTTGCACCGGTATCCTTCCCGTCGCTATAGGGCCCACAGAGGGATTGCGGGAAATATATCGGCGAGGGAAAAGGAAAGCTGGAGCTTCAGGTGGAGCGAAGAAGAGAGTTTTTTTGGGTATGCGATGAAACCTCGGGGTTGGTGTCGGGTGGCGCCTTACGGGACAGTCGGCGGCCATGGGCGGTCGCCGCCGAGCGGTCAGGATGACGAAAAGCGTGTCCCGCAGCGCGCCACCCGCCGCCAACTCAAGCGCTGAAGCTAGGTTTAAGCTGGGTTTAGCCGCTTGCGGGCGCGAGCGATCGCGGCGCGGACTTGAGTGGGGGCGGTGCCGCCGATGTGATTGCGTGAAGAAACCGAGCCTTCGAGGCTGAGCACGGTGAATACATCTTCATCGATGACGCTAGAGAATTCGCGCAAGCGTTCCAGGGGCAGTTCGGCGAGATCTTTATTTTCATCGATGGCGCTGCGCACGGCTTTGCCGACGATGGCATGAGCATCACGAAAGGCAACGCCCTTGCGCACCAGATAATCGGCAAGGTCGGTGGCGGTGGCATGCCCACGCTTTGCGGCTTGCAGCATGCGCTGCGGCTTTGGCCGCATGTGACGCAGCATGCCGGCGAAAACCGCGAGGCAGGTGCGCACGGTATCGACGGTGTCGAACAGAGGCTCTTTGTCTTCCTGATTGTCTTTGTTATAGGCGAGCGGCTGGCTTTTCATCAGCGTCAGGAGCGCGAACAGATGCCCATAGACGCGACCGCTCTTGCCGCGCACCAGCTCCGGTACGTCGGGGTTTTTCTTCTGCGGCATGATCGATGAGCCGGTGCAGTAGCTGTCGGAGAGTTCGATGAAATCAAACTGTGCCGAAGACCACAGAATGAGCTCTTCGGAAAAGCGTGACAGATGCATGAGCAGCGTTGCGCTTGCCGCGCAGAATTCGATCGCGAAGTCGCGATCGCTGACGGCATCGAGCGAATTTTCCGTTGGCGCATCGAAGCCGAGCAACTCTGCGGTATAAGCGCGATCGATCGGGAAGCTGGTGCCTGCGAGCGCTGCCGCGCCGAGCGGCATGAGGTTGAGGCGACGACGGCAATCAGCGAAGCGCCCGCTGTCGCGATGCAGCATTTCAAACCACGCCATCATGTGATGCCCGAAAGTCACCGGCTGCGCGACTTGCAGGTGCGTGAAGCCGGGCATGATCGTATCGGTTTCGCGCTCGGCAATGTCGAGCAGTGTTTCTTGCAGCGTGCGCAAACCGCCCGCGATGTCGTCGATGGCGCTGCGCATGAATAAACGCAGATCGGTCGCGACCTGATCGTTGCGCGAACGTCCCGTATGCAGTTTCTTGCCCGCTTCGCCAATGCGCTCGGTGAGCCGGGCTTCGATATTCATGTGGACGTCTTCGAGCTCGACCAGCCAGGCGAAGTCGCCGCGCTCGATGTCACCCTGGATGTCGAGCAGACCTTTTTCTATGGAGGCGAACTCGGCCTCGGTGAGTAGCCCGGCGCGCGTGAGCATGCGGGCGTGGGCGATCGAGCCCTGAATGTCGTAGCGATAGAGGCGCTGATCGAATCCAACCGAAGCGCCAAACTCTTCCACAGTAGTGTCAGTGGCTTCGGTGAAGCGTCCGGACCACAGCTTATCGGTAGGTTTTTTCATGGTGGCGGAGTATAGCAGACGGTTTG
>JAITWN010000019.1 GCA_031285245.1 Chromatiales bacterium
CATTCGCGGATCAATGCTCCGGTGCTGGCGAGTGCTTTGATGTCGTCGGTGTCGAGCGCTTCTAGTGCAGCAGCGATGCGCTCATCGAGATGGTTGTGGGTGATGAAGTGGCGATAGGCTTCGGCGGTGATGGCAAAGCCGTTTGGAACGTTGACGCCGAGTGGGAGGAGGGCATTATAGAGTTCGCCGAGGGAAGCGTTTTTGCCGCCGACCAGGGCGATGTCCTCGATGCGGATTTCGGAGAAACGCCGGATGTAACGCATATCCCCTCCCATTGCGAGTTGTGCTTAGGTGATGACGGTGGGTCCGCCGCGTCCGGTACGGGTGAGAATGCCAGAGAGATGATTGGCGGCTGCGATCAAGCCGGCGAGCGCGGTTTGCGGATCATCACCATGGCGCGCGGAATCAGCGACGTACTGCTCGATGTAGATGCGCAGCGTCGCGCCTTCGGTACCGGTGCCTGATAAGCGGTAGACGATGCGTGAGCCATCGCGGAACAGAATGCGCAGGCCCTGCTGCTGCGTGACTGAGCCGTCGACTGGGTCGGTGTAGCTGAAGTCATCACACTTGGCGATTTGGTGGCCACCAATGGTTTTGCCGCTGAGCGTTGCCATCTTTGTGCGCAGTTCGCTGACGATATCGTGCGCGACGTTGGCGTCGATGTTTTCGTAGTCGTGGCGGGTGTAGAAATTACGGCCGTAATCGCGCCAATGTGCGCGCACGATCTGCTCAACCGATTGGCGGCGCGCGGCGATCACATCGAGCCAGAAGAGTACTGCCCACAATCCATCTTTCTCGCGCAAGTGGCTTGAGCCAGCGCCGAAGCTTTCTTCGCCGCAGAGCGTGATGCGGCCGCTGTCGAGCAGATTGCCGAAGTATTTCCAGCCCGTTGGGGTTTCGTAGCAATCGATGCCGAGGCGCTTCGCGACGCGATCGAGCGCCTGGCTAGTTGGCATCGAGCGCGCGACGCCCGCGAGGCCGCCCCGATAGCCGGGCACCAGATGCGCGTTGGCAGCCATCACCGCGATGCTGTCGCTCGGGGAGACGAAGAAACGCTGCCCGAGAATCATCGCGCGATCACCGTCACCGTCGGAAGCCGCGCCGAAATCAGGCGCAGGCGTAGCCGCCATGATCTCGACCAACTCGCTGGCATAAGTGAGATTGGGGTCGGGATGACCACCGCCGAAATCAACGAGCGGCGTGTAATTGAGCACCGTGCCCGGCATCGCGCCGAGCCGTCGTTCCAGGATGGCGGTGGCATAGGGGCCAGTAACCGCGTGCATGGCGTCGAAACAGACGTTGAACATGCCACCACCAAGCAGATCTTGCAGGCGGTCGAAATCGAACAGCTTTTCCATCAGCGCGGCGTAATCAGCGACCGGATCGACGACGGTAATGCGCGTGTTCTCGAGCCGGACCTCGCCGTCGCGTGACAGATCAATGTCATCGCTGTCGATGATGCGGTACTGCCGTATCGTTTGCGTTTGGCGGAAGATTTCTTCGGTGACGCGCTCGGGGGCGGGGCCGCCGTTGGCGACATTGAACTTGATGCCGAAGTCTCCGTTGACGCCGCCAGGATTGTGGCTCGCCGAGAGGATGATGCCGCCGTTTGCGCCATGAGCACGGATCAGGCAGGAGGCTGCGGGTGTCGACAGCAGTCCGCCGCGACCTACGATCAAGCGGCCGACGCCGTTTGCTGCCGCCATGCGCAGAATCACCTGAATGGCATCGCGGTTATGAAAGCGGCCATCGCCGCCAATCACCAGTGTCAGGGTGGGCAGATCATGCAGGGCATTGAACAGAGCCTGGATGAAATTTTCCAGGTAATGCGGCTGGCGAAAGACAGACACTTTCTTGCGCAGGCCCGAGGTGCCGGGTTTCTGGTCTGCGAAGGGTTCGGTGGTGACGGTGCGTATTTTCATGATGCCCGATTCAAGCACAGAAGTCGGCTGATTGCGAGTCCCCATTTATCCCAAATTATCGGAAGCGCCCCTATAATGTGGCTTTTTTCAGATCGACGAGGATGTGATGACTGTCCATGCCCATAAGGAGACGCTGAACTTTCAGGCTGAAGCCCGCCAGGTGCTAAAGCTGGTGATTCATTCGCTCTATTCGAACAAAGAGATCTTCCTGCGCGAGCTAATCTCCAATGCTTCCGATGCGTGCGACAAGCTGCGCTTTGAGGCGCTGACCGATGATGCGCTTTATGAGGGCGACTCCAGATTGCGCGTGCGCATGAAAGTCGATCGCGAGGCACGCACGCTCACTATCTCTGATAACGGCATTGGCATGAGCCGGCAGGAAGTGGCAGACAACATTGGCACCATCGCGCGCTCCGGTACACGCCGTTTCCTTGAAGCGCTGAGCGGCGATCAGGCCAAAGATGTCAAACTCATCGGCCAGTTCGGTGTTGGTTTCTATTCCGCGTTCGTGGTGGCAGATCGCGTGGCAGTGCGCACGCGGCGCGCCGGCCTTGGCTCTGAGCATGGAGTGTGCTGGGAGTCGGACGGTGAGGGCGAATATAGCCTTGAAACGATCGAGCTCGCGCAGCGCGGCAGTGAAATCGTGCTGCATCTGCGCGAAGGTGAAGATGAGTTCCTCGATGGCTGGCATCTGCGCGAAATCGTGCGCAGGTATTCCGACAGCCTGTCGCTGCCGATCGAAATGCCGGCCGAGAAAGGCAAGGACGCAGAAGGTAAGGGCGAAGGCGAGAGCGAATGGGAAACCATCAATCGCGCTTCGGCGTTGTGGACGCGTTCGCGCCGCGATATCAAGGATGATGAGTATCGCGAATTCTACAAGCATGTCGCGCATGATTTCGAAGATCCGCTTGCCTGGGTGCATAGCCAGGTCGAAGGAACGCAGTCCTACACCACGCTGTTCTATCTGCCGAAGCGCGCGCCGTTTGATCTTTGGGAGCGTGATCGTGGGCAAGGCATCAAGCTCTATGTGCGCCGCGTATTCGTGCTGGAGGACACCGAGCGTTTGATGCCGAATTATCTGCGTTTCGTGCGCGGCATCGTCGATTCCGATGATTTGCCGCTCAACGTCTCGCGCGAGATTCTGCAACAGAATCGCCAGATCGATGTCATCCGCGGTGCTTCGGTGAAGAAAGTGCTCGGCTTGCTGCAAGATCTCGCCGATCGTGAACCGGAGAAATATCGCAGCTTCTGGAATGAATTTGGCCGTGTCCTCAAAGAAGGTCCGGTGGAGGATTACAACAATCGTGAGGCGATCGCGAAGCTGCTGCGCTTTGCGTCCACGCACGACAATGGCGCTGCCGGCGATGTTTCGCTCGATGCTTATATCGAGCGCATGAAGCCAGCGCAGGATCGCATCTGGTATCTCACTGCGGATTCAGCCACTGCCGCAGCGGGCAGTCCGCATCTTGAAGTGTTCCGCCGCAAAGGCATCGAAGTGCTGCTGCTGTCGGATCGCGTCGATGAATGGATGCTGAGCGCGCTGCGCGAATATGCCGGCAAGCCGCTCGCTTCGGTTGCCAAAGGCGATCTCGATTTCGGCGCGCTTGATGATGAGCCGGAGAAAGATCAGGCGCAGAACGCCGCAGCCGAAGGCGAGTTGCAGGATGTCTTTGCACGCATGAAAACGCTGCTCCAAGGCAAGATCAAAGATGTGCGCCCGAGCCGCAGGCTTACCGATTCGGCGGCGTGTCTGGTGGTCGAGAAAGATGACATGACGCTTGGCTTGCGGCGTTTGCTGGAATCAACTGGCCAGCAGGTGCCAGTGAATCTGCCGGTGCTCGAAGTCAATGCGCGTCATCCGCTCACCGCGCTGTTAAAGATGGTGGATGCCGAACGCTTCGATGATCTCGCGCATGTGCTTTACGAGCAGGCGCTGCTCAGCGAGGGCGCGCAACTGGAAGATCCGGTCGCGTTCGTGCGCAGGCTCAATACGCTGCTCGTCGAGCGTGCTGGCGCGGGTTCGTGAGCGTTGGAACTAGTAGCGTGAATGTAGCTTCTGGTGCAGAAGTGCGGACCGGCATTCTGCTCAGCAATCTTGGCACGCCAGATGCGCCGACACCGGCAGCGGTGCGGCGCTATCTGCGCGAGTTTTTGTCTGATCGTCGCGTGGTCAATCTGCCGCCGCTGCTATGGCAGCCGATTCTGCATGGCCTCGTTCTGCCGCGACGGCCACAGCGTTCGGCGCATGCGTATCAGCAGATCTGGAGTGAAGAAGGCTCACCGCTGCTCGCGATTACGCAGCATCAGGCCGAGGCGCTGCGCGCGGGTTTTGCTGATAGACCGGATATCGTCATAGCACTTGGCATGCGCTATGGCAATCCTTCGATCGCGCAGGCGCTTGATGAATTGCATGCTGCGCGCATTCAGCGCCTGCTGGTGCTGCCGCTTTATCCGCAGTATTCATCTGCGACGACGGCGTCCACCTTCGATGAGATCGCGCGCTGTCTGCGGCAGTGGATCGATCAGCCTGATGTGCATTTCTTCTCCGATTATCACGATCGTCCCTGGTATATCGCTGCGCTCATCGCGAGCATTCGCGAGGCTTGGCGCGAACAAGCGCCTGCACAGCGTCTGCTGTTTTCTTTCCATGGCATGCCGACGCGTACGCGTGATGCGGGCGATCCTTATTACGAGCGCTGCATGATGACCGCGCGCCTGCTGGCTTCAGCGCTCGATCTGCCGCAAGAACGCTGGCATGTTACCTTTCAGTCGCGCTTTGGCGCCGCTGAATGGTTGCAGCCTTATACCGACAAAACACTGGTTGAATGGGCGGCGGTTGGTGTGGAAAGTGTCGATGTCGTTTGCCCGGGATTCTCTGCGGACTGTCTGGAGACGTTGGAGGAAATCGCCATGACCAATCGCGATCTCTTTTTGCAGGCTGGAGGCAAACATTATCGCTATATCCCAGCGCTCAACGCGCGCGCTGATCACGTGGCGGGATTGCGCGAGATGATCAGCCAGTGTTTGTAGCGCCAGCTATTAAGGCGATGAGAACGGGGCTGTGGGTTGCTGCGCTCGTTGTCCTGTTGATTGGTGCTGCGAGCGCGGCCGCGCCGAGCCGTGGTACGCAGATGGTGATCGAAGATGCCACGCAGAGCGAAAAGATCATGGACGCGCTCGAAAATGCGGTGTGGATTGCCGACGGCGCTGAGGCGGACAAACAGGTTTACGTCATCTTCAGCACCGAGTGTGCTTACTGCCAGCAGTTTTTTAACGATACTCGCAGCAAAGTTGCCAAAGTACAGCTACGCTGGATTGCGCATTGCTGTAACGATAGTGCGCTTGCCATCCTTGAGTCGCGCAGCGTTGATGCCATTGCCCATGCCTATGCACGCAAAGCGCAGCCAGTGAATGACAGAGCGCGTGCGGCACGCACATTGGTGGTCAATCAATGGGCAGCAAAAGCAGTGTCGGATAGCCTGATTTATCCCATGCTGATATATCGCACCGCCCAGGGCTTGGTGGTGAATTTTGGTCTGCCACCGGATCTCGATGCGATGTTTGCGGTGGTAATGAAACAAAGCGAGCAAGCGCAGCATCAGCCCGCTAGCCTCGTCGTTCTCAATCAGCCGTTGGTGCTAACGCCCGCGGACAATATGAAGAGCTATTACAATCGCAGTGGCAAGCCGCTCGCGCTCTATGCACAGCCTGATTTCGCTGCGCAGAAAGTATCGCTCAACATCCCCGCAGATTACGGCTATCAAGTCATTGGCTTCGCCAATGATGGATGGATCGTAGTTAAAGGTCTGCTCATGCCAGATGGCAGCTATGTGCCGGCATATATTCACGCGCCGACGGACATTGCGCTGTCACGCCTGAAATTCACGGTGCGCCCAGTGCGCGGAGTGGTCGTAGCGCAGACCAGAGCGCTTGAAATCCGTTTGCATCCTGACCTCAATTCCCCTGTTGTCGATCGCCTCGAACCCGGCTCCCAAATGGACAAGACCGGCGAGGTCATTCTCGCTGGCAAGACCTGGGCGCAGGTGCAGGTCTATACCGATGGCACCAAGGGTTATATTTTGCGGTGATGCTTGGGCGCTAATATGGCAGGGTGAGGCGCCATATGCGGGGCCTATCTTGCATTCCTAAGTTGCGACGCACTGCATCGTGATTTGAACACTCGGCGTAACTTCAGCTAGGAAGTGCCAGCCTCAAAATTCTCCATCCGCCAGCCACTCACCTCGTCGTGCATGAGTACGCAGCCGGTGTCGTGCCAGTCGCCGAGTACGATGCGTTCGGCGCGGGCGCCGTCGAGCATGAATTCGTGGATGGCTTGGCGGTGAGTGTGGCCGTGGATGAGGCGGTGGACGCCGGCGGCGCGCATGGCGGTTTCCACCGCTTGTTGGTTGACGTCCATGATTTCCATCGGCTTGCGTCGCGTGGCGCTTTCACTTTCGGCGCGATAGCCGCGCGCGATGGCTTGGCGCTGCGCGACTGGCAGTGCGAGAAACTGAGCCTGAATTTCAGGCTGACGTACGCGTGCTTTGAAAGCCTGATATTCGACGTCGTCGGTGCATAGGCTGTCACCATGCATCAGCAGTACAGGTTCGCCGGATAGCGTGATGACGGCGGGTTCGCTGAGAAGTTGGCAGCCGCTCAGCTCTTCGAAGTTGCTGCCAGCGAGGAAATCGCGATTGCCGTGGATGAAGAAGATCGCTGTGCCGGCGTCAGCGAGTGCATGTAATGTGCTCATCGCGGCGCGCTGGCTATCATCAGCGGCATCGTCTCCCAGCCAGACCTCAAAAAGATCGCCCAGGATGTAAAGACTGTCCCCCGGCCGCGGATAGCGGCGGATGAACGTCTGGAGCAGTGCGAGCAGCTCAGGACGCGCGGGGGACAGGTGCAGGTCGGAAATGAACAGCGTCGCCATCGCCGAACCTCAGCTTCGCCTTAGTTTGCGGCCTTGGACGCGACTCGCGTCATCTTCTCGATCGTCACCATGGTGCGTGGCACATCACGCGGGAACGGGCCGCCGTGACCAGTCGGAATGGCTTCGATGCGGTCGAGTACGTCCATGCCTTCGACGACGCGTCCGAATACGGCATAACCCCAGCCATTGGGCGTCGGTGAGTTGAAGTTGAGGAAGCCGTTGTTGACAGTGTTGAGGAAGAATTGCGCGGTGGCTGACTGTGGATCAGAGGTGCGCGCCATGGCGATGGTGCCACGATCGTTCTTGAGGCCGTTGTCGGCTTCGTTTTTGATCGGTTTCTTGGTGGACTTTTGTTCGAAGTCGGCGGTAAAGCCGCCGCCCTGCGCCATGAAGCCTTTGATGACGCGGTGGAAGATGGTGCCGTTGTAGAAGCCGTCATCGACGTAGGCGAGGAAGTTGTCGACGGTGACCGGTGCTTTGGTGCGATCGAGTTCAAGCACGATGTCGCCTTCGCTGGTGTTGATGAGGACGCGCGGATGGGCGTCATCGGCAACGGCGACAGAGCTGGCAAGAGCGAGTAGCAGCGCAGGCGTGGCAAGCTTTGTGAACATGGGATGGTTTACCTATGCAAAGAGTCGTTGGGAAGAGTGCATGAATCCTGGTGCGCCTCATGATAATGGCTTTATGCCCCGGAATGAAGCTGCGTTTTGTCGCAAGACGCGCTTTCCGTTACCATGCAGCGGGTCCGGCGGCTGCGCTTCGCGCCGCTTTTTTCGTTACTGCTGATGGTTGATCCATGCTGCACATCTACAACAGTTTGACGCGCCGCAAGGCGCCTTTCGCGCCTATCGTTCCTGGAAAAGTCCGCATGTATGTGTGCGGCATGACGGTCTATGACTATTGTCATGTCGGCCATGCGCGCGTGATGGTGGTGTTCGATATGGTGGTGCGTTATCTGCGCAGCAGTGGGTTCGACGTGACCTATGTGCGCAACATCACCGACATCGATGACAAGATCATCCGTCGCGCGCAGGAGCGCGGTGAGACTACTGCTGCGTTGACAGAATTTTTCATCGCGGCAATGCATGAAGACGGCAAACGCCTCGGCGTGCTGCGCCCTGATATCGAGCCGCGCGCGACGGCGGCGATCACT
>JAITWN010000034.1 GCA_031285245.1 Chromatiales bacterium
CGATACCGCACATTTATTAATCCTCGCGTGGCGCGCTGGGAGATGTTGTCGTCCCCAGCGCCGGAAGTTCCATGCCTGACTCGCGCACTGCATCCCATCCCCAGTGCGCAAGCGTTTCGAAATGACCGATGAGCCTAGAATCCGTCCAGGCCTGTGATTCGTGTAGCGGAGTCACCGCGGCGATCAACACCAGCACTCCCACCAGCAGCGCGCCGCGGAGCATACCGAATAATGCGCCGAGCGCGCGATCCGGACCGCTGGCTTCACTCGCACGCACCAGTCGCACGATGAGACTCGCAACCAGCATACCGATCAGCAGCGCCGCAAAAAACAGCACAGCGAAAGCCGCGACCAACCGGGTTTCCTCGTACTCGATGAGACCTTCCATGCGCGCCGCCAGCGTGTGACCAAAGCGCAAGGCGATCCCGAATGCCACCACCCAGGTCAGCAGCGACACTATTTCCTTGATCAAACCGCGCACAATCCCGAGTACCGTCGACAGTGCGATGATGGCGATCATCGCGATATCGAGATGCGTCATTCTAGCATTTTCCGCTGCTCATCATGCCGTCACCAGAACACTATTCGTAGGCGACGACCATGCCATCGAGATCGAGCTCACGCTTGAGTCGATCGCGCAATGCATCGCCGCGCGCACGCTCAGTTTCGGGGCCAACCTGCACACGCGATAAGGTCTTACCATTCACGCGCACCTCATCGACAAAGGCAGGGAAACCTTTGCTGCGGATCTGATCACATAGCGCATTCGCGTTTTCCGCGTTCCCGAAGCTGCCAACGCGCACCACCCAAGAACGCGCCGCGGCTGCCGGCGGAGGTGGCGACGCTTCGGTGTTGGGTGGGTGGAGCGGTGCCTCAGGCGGCAGCAAAGGAATTTCTTCCACCCGCAAACCCGCCGGCCGTTCGGGAATGTTGGTACGGGTAATAGCCACATCCTCACCGACCTCAAAATCCATCACCATCGGCAGAATGATCAGGGCAAGCGCCACCAGCACCAGGCCGCCAACCAGCCGGTGCACGATGCGTTGTTTGCGATCCCTGGATTGTTCACTCATGGGCGGCAATTGTAGCTCAAACGCGCGCTCCGGTTGCCTGCTCGCGGGCAAGGATTTCGCCCACGGTGTAAAACGAACCAAAGCCCACGACGCGGTCACCTGGCAGTGCTTCATCGAGCGCCTGCTCCCAGGCCGCCGCGACATCCGCGCAGTCACGGACGTTCGCCCGCGCAATAAGCGCGCGCACCCTTGCGCTCACACGCCCAGGCGCTGCCGCGCGCGCCGCTTTCGGTGCCGCGAGATACCAATCCTCAGCAACCGCTGCCATCGCAGACACCATCGCGTCCACATCCTTATCACCAAGCACACCAAAAACGAGACGCGTGACGCCGGCGCAAGGCGAAGCTGCGAGCGCAGCAGCGAGTGCGCGCGCGCCATCAGCATTGTGCGCTACATCGACGACGCGCTGTACCCCGCGTGCATCAGCAGGAAGATGCTGGAAACGGCCTGGATTGCGCGCTGTCGCCAACCCGCCTGCAAGGCGCGCGGGTGAACTCGGCAAACGATCAGCCAGCAGATCAAGCACCATCAAAACGCTGGCAGCATTTTCGTATTGAAACTCGCCCGCCAGTGCCAGCGGACGCAGCGCCAGACGCGCACCACGCGGACCATGCCAGCAGCGCTCGGCTCGATCATCGATGACACAGCCATAATCACGACCACGCAGATAGAGCGGCGCGCCAACTGCACGCGCGGCATCGAGCAAGCTCTGCGGAGGATCCGCATCACCACACACCGCCGGCACGCCGGCGCGGAAAATCCCGGCTTTTTCGCGCGCGATCTCTTCGCGCGTATTGCCGAGCCATTCCATGTGATCGCGGCCGATCGATGTCACCATCGCGACATCAGGATCGATAATGTTGACCGCATCCAATCTGCCACCCATGCCGACTTCGAGCAGCGCAACATCAGGACGCGCACGCGTGATGAGATCAAGCGCGGCGAGCGTGCCGAATTCAAAATAGCTCAGGCTGACGTCACCACGTGCTTGCTCGACGCGTTCGAAAGCTGCGCACAATGCATCATCGCTTGCATCAACACCATCGATGCGCACGCGCTCGTTATAGCGCAACAAATGCGGCGAGGTATAAGCCGCAGTGCGATAACCACCAGCGGCGAACGCCGCTTCCAACATGGCGACACTCGACCCTTTGCCATTGGTGCCGGCAACGGTCACCACCACACAGGGCAGGCTGGTAACACCCATCGCATGGGCCACGCACCGCACTCGATCGAGTCCAAGCTCAATCGAACGGGGATGCAGAGTTTCTATCCAGGCCAGCCAATCGCCGAGCAGACGTGGCGGCAGCACAGGAGGATTCAAGCGCGCGAAAGCAGAAGAATGGAGAGCGGACTTAAGCAGGCACGCCAGTCAGCATGGCGAGCAGACTGTGCAACTTGTCGCGCATATTGCGGCGATCGATGATGAGATCGATGGCGCCATGCTCGAGCAGGAATTCGCTGCGCTGAAAACCTTGCGGCAGTTTTTCGCGCACAGTCTGCTCGATAACGCGCGGGCCGGCAAAACCAATCAGCGCATTGGGCTCAGCGGCATTGATATCGCCAAGCATGGCAAAGCTCGCCGACACACCGCCCATGGTGGGATCGGTGAGCACGGAGATATAAGGGATACCTTCTTTGTTGAGACGCGCGAGCGCCGCGCTCGTCTTCGCCATCTGCATCAGCGATACCAAGGCTTCCTGCATGCGCGCGCCACCACTCGCGGAAAAACACACCAGCGGGATGCGTCGCTCCAGGCTGACATTGGCACCGCGCACGAAGCGCTCGCCGACGACAGAGCCCATCGAGCCGCCCATGAAGCCGAATTCGAACGCGGTGACGACGAGCGGCAGCCCTTTGAGCCGACCCGACATCGCGACCAGCGCATCTTTCTCGGAAGTGGCTTTTTGCGCCTGCAACAAGCGATCGCGATATTTCTTCGAATCGCGAAATTTGAGGAAGTCAGTAGGCTCAATCTCGGCGCCGATCTCGACGCGATCCTCGGCATCGAGCAGCAGATCGAGCCGGCGGCGCGCGCCGATGCGTTCGTGATATCCACACTTCGGGCACACATACACATTGCGCTCGAGTTCCGCCCGATAAAGGATCTGGCCACAGGAATTGCACTTGGTCCACAGACCTTCGGGAATGGATTTCTTGCGACCACCCTCGGTACGAATCTTCGAGGGCAGCAGTTTTTCGAACCAGTTCATTCGGCACTACTCCTGTAGCTTGTGCCAGGACCGCACAACCAGCCGGCGCTGTCAGCGCGCCTTGCTGGCGGCTTCGTCGATGGCCACGCGCATCGCGCGCAGGCATTCACTCACATTGGCAAGCACGGTCGCATCAGCCTTGCCAAGAGATTCTTCGATCAACCGCACCAGCGCGCTGCCGACCACGACGCCATCGGCAACTGCCGACACCTGCGCCGCAGAGGCGGCATCCTTGATGCCAAAGCCAACGGCAACGGGCAAGGCCGCGCTCTCGCGAATCGCCATCACCTTGCGCGCCACCGCATCGACATCGAGATTGGCGGCACCGGTCACGCCTTTCAGCGAAACATGATAGAGGAAACCCTTGCCGGCCGCACCGATCGTGCGCAGCCGCGCCTCATCAGTATTGGGCGCGGTCAAAAAGATCGGCGCAATATCAACGGCAGTAAACGCACGCGTGAAGTCAGAAGCTTCCTCGGGCGGCGCATCGACGGTCAGCACGCCATCAACACCCGCCTTTGCCGCAGCGCTTGCAAACGCTTCATAACCCATCGCTTCCACGGGATTGAGATAGCCCATCAACACCACCGGCGTTACGCCGTCGTCACGGCGAAAATCCGCAACCATCTCCAGCACGCGGCGCAGCGTCATGCCATGAGCAAGCGCACGTTCAGCAGCGCGCTGAATCACCGGACCATCG
>JAITWN010000118.1 GCA_031285245.1 Chromatiales bacterium
ATGCGATCGGCAAGACCGACGAGCGGCGCAAGCTCCATCGAGCCGTAAAGCTTCACGATCTCGACCTGCTCGCCACGCGCCGCGTAATAGCGCCGCGCGGTTTCCACATACTTGGTCGCAATGCGAAGACGCGCCCCCGGACGCAGCGGCGTCGGCGGCCCCGCCACCATCAGCCGACAGCGCGCGATCTGTAGATCGAGCGGCTCATAAAGACCATCGCCACCGTATTCGAGCAGCACATCCTTGCCGGCGATGCCAACATCCGCCGCGCCATGCTCAACGAAAGTCGGCACGTCAGCCGCGCGGATCACCACCAGACGCACATCCTCACGTGAAGTCTCGAAAATCAGCTTGCGACTGGTTTCCGGATTTTCCCGCGGCACGATGCCCGCGTGCGCAAGTAGCGGCAGCGCTTCTTTGAAGATGCGCCCTTTGGAAACAGCGATGCTGATGGCGGCGTGGTGTGTCATCGCGTCATCATCGAACAGCGCGGCCGGGAATGCGGCGAATATCCGCACCGAGCTGCGAGAGCTTTTCCTCGATACATTCGTAGCCACGATCGATGTGATAGATGCGATCAACGATCGTGTCGCCCTTGGCAACAAGCCCGGCGATGACAAGGCTCGCAGACGCGCGCAGATCGGTCGCCATTACCGGCGCACCATTGAGCTGATCGACGCCACGGCTGAACACCGTATTGCCTTCAAGGCGCAGATCCGCGCCCATGCGCTGCAATTCAGGCACGTGCATGAAGCGGTTTTCAAACACGGTTTCAGTGATGTGGCCTGCGCCTTCAGCCACGGAATTGAGCGCAGCAAATTGCGCCTGCATATCGGTAGGGAACGCCGGATAGGGCGCGGTACGCAGATCGACCGCGCGCGGGCGCTGGCCATGCATGTCGAGCGAGATCCAGTTATCACCGCATTCGATATCCGCGCCCGCTTCGCGCAATTTCGCGAGCACGGCATCGAGCAGATCGGGACGAGTTTTCTTCAGCCGGACTTTGCCGCCAGTGATGGCCGCGGCAACAAGGAAAGTGCCGGTCTCGATGCGATCCGGCAGAATCGAATAATGCGTGCCATGCAGTCGATCGACGCCTTCGATGACGATGGTGTCAGTGCCTGCACCACGAATATTTGCACCCATCTGCGTGAGACAGGCCGCGAGATCGACTACTTCGGGTTCACGCGCCGCGTTTTCGATCACTGTCTCGCCCTTGGCAAGCGTCGCCGCCATCATGATGTTTTCCGTGCCGGTGACGGTGACGAGATCCATGACGATGGTCGCGCCCTTCAAACGATCAGCACGCGCACGGATATAACCGCCGCTGACTTCGATATGCGCGCCCATCGCTTCAAGCGCAGCGATATGCAGATCGACCGGCCGCGTACCGATGGCGCAGCCACCGGGCATCGACACATCCGCACGCCCAAAACGTGCGAGCAGCGGACCGAGCACCAGAATCGATGCACGCATGGTCTTGACCAGATCATACGGCGCGCAGAATTCGCGCACCCCCGTGCTGTCGAGCTCGATGCTCATGTGCTCATCCACCGCGAGGCTAACGCCGAGGCGGCCGAGGAGCTCCATGGTGGTAGTGACGTCATTGAGGTGCGGCACATTACTGATCGTCACCGGACCATCGGCGAGCAGCGTCGCCGCCATGATCGGCAGCGCAGCATTTTTCGCACCCGAGATATTCACCGCCCCTTCGAGCGCGATACCGCCTTTAATCAGTAGCTTGTCCATTCAGTTCAAGGTTTGCCTAATGAGACTATCGAGGGTAGGAGACGAAAGTGACAGCGCGTGCTCTTCAGTAGGTGCGCGCAGAAGGGTCACGCTCTTCTGTTCTGCCATTCCTCAGGTGTAAATGCGCGGATCGAGAGGGCATGAATGACCCCGGTTCCCATCCGGTCGCCGAGCGTGGAGTATACCAGCCGGTGCTTTTCGAGCGCGCCCTTGCCGCGAAAGACTTCAGAAACGACAATCGCCTCGAAATGAGCTCCGTCGCCCGTTACATCAACCTGAGCGCCAGGAAGCCCGGCTTCGATCAAATGCTTGATTTGTTCTGGTGCCATTACTGTCTGCCTTACTCTGCTGCCGGAGCGTGTCCGAAGCTCCCAGTCATAGCTCCTCGTCGCAACGGAAGCACCTGATCCAGATTGCTGATGCCCGCCATGGCGAACACCTGCGCGGGAACGTTGACGAAGACGATGTCCTGGCCACCGCGGCGAGCGGTCTTGAACCATTCGAGCAGCAACACCAGCCCCGCGCTGTCGACGCGGGCGATATCCCGCAGATCGATCTTCAACGCCGGGCTGCCCGCGCTGAAAATCGCCCGGCCCTGTGCCAGCAGATCAGACACGGTGCCGAAAACCATCTCGCCGTGCACGGTGCACTCGCCGCTGCCGGCAACGCGGAGCTCAGCCATCGTTACCCGAGGACGGCGCTGCCGGCTCGGGCTCCAGAACGTTCGAGCGATTGCGTTCTTCCATCCGCTCGATCAGCGGCGCCAACCCATTCAGCCGGCGAATTTCTGAGGCAAACGTACTGCGATAATTGAGCACCACGCTGATGCCATCGATGATGACATCGTAAACCTTCCACTCGCCCTGAGCGTTACGGCGCAAGTTGTAGTCCACCGCGACCGGCTTGCCGCTGTCGGTATTGACTTCGGTCTTGACGGTAGTTTCATCGCTGCCCGCCGTTTCTCGATAGGGCAAAAACTGAATCTTCTGATCGGAATATTTCAGCATCGATGAGGCGTAGCTGCGAATGAGCGTGCGCTGGAAAGCCGCCTGGAAGCGCTCGCGCTCCTCGGGCGTTGCTGTCCGCCAATATTTAGCGAGCACCAGCCGCGATGCGTATTCGAAATCAAAATACGGCAGCAGATACTCGCGCACGAAATCATAGATCTTGGCGGGACTGCGCTCGAGCTCGGGCCTATTCTTCTTGAGTGCCTGGATCGCCTGCGTCGCAGCGCCCTCGACCACGTCGCGAGCATTCTGCGGAGCAGCATTCACGCTCGCAGTGCCTATGAACAAAATCAGACCAAGCAGGGCCCGCACTAACGCGCTCCAAGCAGAGCCGCCAAGGTAAATCGGGGTCAGCCTCATCGCACCCATCGGGAATTGCGTTTGTCGTGTATGGCTCATCGCATCACCTCTGCGCGTCCTTGCCTTCCGACATGCTGACCAGGAATTTGCCGATCAGCTGCTCGATGACCAGGGCTGACTGCGTCAACTGGATGTAGTCACCGTTCTTCAGAAAGTCTTCCGCGCCACCCGGCTCCAAGCCGATGTACTGCTCACCGAGCAAGCCGGAAGTGTAGATACTCGCTGAAGTATCGCTAGGAAAGCGGTTGAAATTCGGCGCGATGGTCATGGTGACCAGCGCCTCGTAATCTTTCTGGTCATAGACGATTGAGGTCACCTGGCCAACCCGCACACCGGCAGCACTCACCGGTGATTGGGCGCGCAGACCACCGATGTTTTCGAATTTGGCTGTGAGCTGATAACCGCCGCGAACTGAAGTCTGACCAAAATTGCTCACCTTGAGCGCCAGCACAAATAGCGCCGCGATCCCGGCGGCCACAAAGACGCCAACCATGATCTCGATCGTTCTGGTGCCCATCATATCAAAGTATCCCCAAACATCAGCGCCGTCAGCATGAAATCAAACAGCAGTACCGCCAGCGAAGCATAAACGACCGTGCGCGTAGTCGCCCGGCTAACGCCCTCAGTGGTTGGCACTGCATCATAACCTTCGAATACCGCGATCCAGGTCACTATCATGCCGAAAAAGACGCTCTTGATGATTCCATTGATCACGTCTCCTCGCCAATCAACCGCCGCCTGCATCTGCGCCCAATACGCGCCCGCATCGACACCGAGCATACCGACGCCAACCAGATAACCGCCCAGAACACCAACCGCGCTGAACATCGCAGCGAGCAGCGGCATGGAAAGAATGCCCGCCACCAGTCGCGGAGCAACAATGCGACGCACGGGATCCACCGCCATCATTTCCATACCGGAAAGCTGCTCGGTGGCTTTCATCAAACCGATTTCGGCGGTAAGTGCTGAGCCTGCGCGCCCGGCAAAGAGCAGCGCCGCCACCACCGGCCCGAGCTCGCGCACCAGCGCGAGTGCGATCACTGGCCCGAGACTGGACGCAGCGCCGAATTTCGCCAGCGTATTGTACATCTGCAAGCCGAGCACCATGCCGACGGTGAGGCCCGACACCACGATGACCAGCACCGAGAGCACGCCGACCGAATAGAGCTGCGCCAGCACCAAGCGAAACTGCAACATCAGCGCTGGCACACCAGCGAGCACACGCAGGAAAAACAGCGTGGCGCGCCCGGTCCGCTCAAGAAAGCCGATGCTGGAGCGACCAATATTCTGTAGTAAGCCAATCATGTCGCGTCTTGCAGCAGATCGTCAGCCAGCGTCGGCGCCGGGTAATGAAACGCCACCGGACCATCGGGTTCGGCATGCAGGAACTGCCTGACCCAGGGCGACTTGCTGATCTCAAGCTCCGCCGGCGTGCCTTCGCCGATGACCTTGCCACCCGAAATCAGATAAACGTAATCCGAGATCGCCGACACTTCCTGCACATCGTGCGAAACGATGATGCTGGTGAGCCCCAGGCTGTCGTTGAACATGCGGATCAGCTTCATGATCACGCCCATGGTGATCGGATCAAGGCCCGCAAACGGCTCATCGTACATGACGATCATGGGATCGAGCGCAATAGCGCGCGCGAGCGCAACGCGGCGCGCCATGCCGCCCGAGAGCTGCGCGGGCATCATGTCACGCGCACCGCGCAGACCAACCGCTTGCAACTTGAGTAGCACGAGATCGCGAATCATCGCTTCGGGCAGACGGGTATGTTCACGCAACGGAAACGCGACGTTGTCGAAAACGCTTAAGCCCGTGAACAGCGCGCCATTCTGAAACAACATACCGAGACGTTTGCGCAGTTCGTAGAGCTCGGCGCGCGGCAAACGCGTGACATCCTCGCCATCGACGACCACGCTGCCCGCGCGCGGTGCGACCTGCCGGCCGATCAGGCGCAGCAACGTAGTCTTACCCGTTCCGCTCGGCCCCATGATCGCGGTCACTTTACCGCGCTTGAAGGCGAAATTGCAGCGATCGAAAATGACCCGCTTGCCGAAGCCGAAGGAAAGATCACGGATGACGACGATGTCGTCCTGCACGGCGCTCACGTTAGGTGCGCTGCTCAGACCTGCACCTGCGATCCGGGTTGATCCCCGGCATCAGCGCCAGCATTGCCCCCGCCGCTGATGAGCGAACGCCGGCGATGGCGCACCGCGGGAAAACTGCTGCGGATACGCTCCTGATGGGCGCGATCACACTCGACCGTCACCACCCCAGGGCCTTGCGGCAAACGATCCATCACCACGCCCCAGGGGTCGACGATCATGCTGTCGCCATAGGTGCGCCGACCATTGCCATGTTCGCCACTTTGCGCAGCAGCCAGCACAAAGCACTGATTTTCGAGCGCGCGCGCGCGCACCAGAATTTCCCAATGCGCCTTGCCGGTAAACGCCGTAAATGCAGAAGGCACCGCGATCAGCTCAACACCGCGATCGAGCATGGCGCGAAACATCTCGGGGAAACGCAGGTCGTAGCACACGGCAAGGCCGAGGCGTCCAAACGGCGTATCGACGACCACCACGCGATCGCCCGGCACCGTCGAGCGCGATTCCATGTATTCCTCGCCGCTCGGCTCCAGCGTCACATCGAAGAGATGGACCTTGTCATAACGCGCCACACGCGCGCCGCTTGCATCAAACAGCAAGCAGGACGCATAGGTACGCGTCGATTCATTCGACGCCATTGGCAACGTGCCGCCAACGATCCAGATCCTATGTTTTGCCGCCTGCGCTGACAGCAGGTCCTGAATCGGTCCGCTGCCTTCGGTTTCACGCCGCGCGAACTTGTCCTGCTCGCTGAGGCCCATCACCGCAAAATTTTCCGGCAATACCACAAGGCCTGCGCCTTGCGCCGCCGCGCGCGCGATCAGCCGCTGCGCTTGCGCGAGATTCGCTTCGAAGTCAGCCCCCGAAGCCATTTGCACCACTGCGATCCTGCCACTCAACACATCCCCCCATCCACGCGGCAAGGCCAGCGCGGTCTTCAGTGAAGCTACTTTTTACCAGATTGGCCGCCTTCTTGTAAGCGCTCGACCAGTGGCTCGTGCCAAGGCCCAGTAACGCGGTATTGCAGCCGTGTCAGACGCTCGATAGTGTTTTTGAACACACGCTCCATGAGCAGCATCGCCGCGCCGATCGGCACACCGCCAGCCACTGCACCGGCGAGCGGAAGGCCGGAACCGATGCTCGGCACCACCAGCACGGTCTGATCGTAACGCTTGCCCGCGAGATCGATA
>JAITWN010000158.1 GCA_031285245.1 Chromatiales bacterium
GGCGACTCGGCGTGAATGAAGGGTATTTCAGCTCCGGGCGATCCACCATCTCGATGATGTCGGTCAAGCGATTGAGATTGACGGGACCATCGACCAGATAAATGTCATCGCGCAACAAGGCAAACTGTTCGAGCAGAAAATCGACGAGCTCACCCGGGCAATTGTCGGCAATTTCCATACGCACGGAATCACCGTAATGGCGCGAAAAAAGCTCTCCTTCGACAGCGTGCAGCAGATCATCGATGTCTTCCTCATCCACATAGAGCTCGCTATTACGCGTAATGCGAAACTGGTAACAACCCGTTACGTTCATGCCATGAAAAAGATCATCCGCATAGGCATGAATGATGGACGAGAGAAACACGAAGTCATGCGACCCGCCACCGGTTTCCTCAGCGGGCAAACGGATGATGCGTGGTAAGGCACGCGGCACTTCCACCACGGCAAGACCGCTGTTGCGACCAAAGGCATCTCTGCCGGTGAGTGAAACGATGAAGTTCAAGCTCTTGTTGAGCACGCGCGGAAAAGGATGCGCTGGATCAAGCCCGAGTGGACTCAGAATTGGCTGAAGTTCGTGATGAAAATAATCGCGCAGCCAGCGCTCCTGACTTTCTGTCCAATCGGTACGGCGTAGCGAATGGATGCCGCGCTCGGCAAGACGCGGCAGCAGCGTTTCATTGAGAATCTGGTACTGGCGCTTCACCAGGCCGCGCGTGCGCGCGTTGATCGCCGTGAGCACTTCGAGCGGCATGAGATTGTCGGACCCCGTCTGCGCGGAACCGACATCCACCATCTGCCGCAAACCGGCGACACGTGTCTCAAAAAACTCATCGAGGATGGTCGAGGAGATGCAAAGAAAGCGCAAGCGCTCCAGCATCGGAATGCTGTCATCCTCGGCCTGCAGCAAGACGCGAGAAATGAACTCAAGATAGCTGAGTTCGCGATTGATGTAGAGGTCGGATTGTTTCAGATCCATAACGGCTTATGCAAAGCCAAGGATTTAACCATCACGCGATGACACTACTATGACAAGAGCGTGATCCAGAAGTCAGCGGCACCGCGCGAATGGCCGCTCACTGCATCAATCGCGCAGCAACGCCTCCAGATGCGCGCCACCACGCCCGAGCTCACGCCAGTTCGCCTGCGTTTGCAGGCATGCAAGCGCGGCGGTGGTCATCAGCTTGCCGTTTGACTTGCGCAGCGGTGGTGCATCAGCCAGATATTCGACGAGCTGCTCAAGGCCCGGATTATGTCCGACGATCAGCACGCGATGCACGTGCGAGGGGCAGCCGGAAACAAAATGCAGCAGCACATCGAGCGGCGCATTGTAGAGCATTTTTTCGCTGCGCACGCGTGCATTCGTCAATGCAATCCCGAGCTCCGCAAGCACAGCCACTACGGTTTCTTGCGTACGCTGCGCGCTTGAATAAAGCACATGATCGGGAATCCAGCCACGCGCCTTCATTTCGCACCCCACCCGAGCTGCATCGCTTGCGCCCTCGCGAGTCAACGGGCGATTGAAATCACCGCTACCGCCGCGCTCGCCAGCCGCCTCGCCATGACGCAGCACGAGCAGCGCGCGCGTCATGCCATGCGCTCCCCTTCAGCATAGGTAGCGCGCAAGCCATCTTCCTCGATCCATTCCAAACGCATTTTGATTTCCCACCATGTGTCCTCATAGGCACGCGCAGAGCGGCCCTGAGAGGCAAACGCGCCAACGGCGCTGCGCCTCAAGCCCATCTGCTCGACATCAGCGGCATAGGGAATGAAATTGGTCAGCATCGCGGGAATCTGCTTCGGCAATTCCTCGACGATGCGCCGATGCAGCGCTCTACGCACATCGACCATGGTGAAAAACGGCAGAATGCTGAAATCGTTCAATCCTTCGCGGCGGCAAAACTTGAGCAACTGATCGAGCGCGCGCAGGGAAAGCGTGGTCGGAATGGTCGGCACGAGCAGCACATCAGTTGCCCGAAAAATATTCTCCGAGAGCAGGGTTATTCCAGGCGGGCAATCGAGGAAAATATAGTCATACTCGCCTTCGAGCGGCTTGAGGAGTGCACTCAGGCAGCGCTGTGGCTTGATCGCCTGCCCAAGCAGCAGATCAAGGTTGCGATAGGAAAAATCCGCCGGCAGCAGATCGAGATTCTCATGGTCCGTGCCCTTGATCGAAGCACGCAGACTCGAACCGCGCATCAAGCCTTCGGCGCCCGCCGGCACGTAGGCGCTGACTCGGAAATAGAAGCTCGCAGCGCCCTGCGGATCGAGATCCCACACCAGCGTGCGAAACCCCTCACGCGCCGAAAGATAAGCGAGATTGACAGCCGCGGCTGTCTTGCCCACGCCGCCCTTGATGTTGTAGCAGGCAATGACTTTCACTGAGCGGACTCCTGATGGTCTGCATCGGATGGAACTCGGAATAATTTCTTCCGCGCCTTCTCATCCTTGGCAAAGCGGGAAAACACACTGGCAAAATCTTCAGCCACGGCGCGCCTGCGCTCGCGCAGCTGATCGAGCAACGGGGCAATGACTCTGACCGCAGGGCTCGGACGATCCTGCGTGGCGCAGGACTCTTGAATCTGTTCGAGGACCGCGATATGAACCGCGAAATCCTGATGCTCGCCCAGCACTTTCTGTAGCGCCTTGAGGTTTGTGAGCACCCCATGCGCGCGGTGCGCAGCAAGCGCGCCATCGAAAAGCTCGATGAGATAGCGCAGCCGCTTGACCTGCTTGCGCATGGCATGGAAATTCTTATCCGCGGACTGCGCATCAAGCTTCTCGCCACGCTCCATCACCCGTGCATGACGATGGCGCATCATCGCAAGGGCCGCTTCAACAGCCGGCTCATCGCACTCTGCGCCTGTCCAGCGCTCCTGCGCTTCCAGCAGCGCGCGCCAGCCTTTTTTGAGCGAACGATAGCGCGAGGAAGCAAGGCCCTCGAGCAGAAAGCGACGCTGCGCGGTGCGCTGCGAGCGCAGTAGGCCGCGCAAAGCTTCAATATCTTGATGTTGTGAAGCTTGTGCGGGCTCAAGCAAATCCGCATAGCGAGCGCTGGCTTCGAGCTGCACATCGAGATCACGCACGGGCCCAGTGATCGATGCAAGCCAAGTGAACTCATCGCGATAATGCGCGAAATGCGGCGCTGACAGGATATGGTGCATTTCACGCAGCAGCGTACGCGTGCGCCGCAGCGCAACACGAAGATCGTGCAGAAAATCCGCATCGAGCTCCTGGCGCACGCCATCTTCGTTGGCTTCGATCACACCCAGCAGATGCAGAAAAATAGCGCGGGCAGCGGCGCCCACCGTATCACCCCGCTCCACTTTCAGCGTCGGGCGAGCGTGGTAATCGAGCGGATGGCGATCGAGGATCTGCAAGGCTTCATCAAAAAGATCTCCTTCGAGCACTTGCGACTCGGGGTAGCGTTCGAGCAGCGGCAGCACCGCATGCAGCGGTTCAGTAAATCCACGCACCGGCGTCACTTCAACGCGCTCACGCAGACGTACCTGACGATCGCCAGTATCCACACGATGGCGTTCGACGCACGCTCGCATCACGGTTTTACGTTCCGCATCGAACACGCGGAATTCATCGCGCCTGCCGGTGAGATGCGCAAGCGGCAATAGACGGCGCCCTTTGAGCACCGGCAGTAATCGATCGCGCATCACGCCACGCGGCATTTCCGCTGCAAAACACGGTATATCAGTGACATCGATGGCAACCAGATCGAACCCGCTGTCAAGCTCACGCAGGCGCAAGCGCACACGCCCATCACGGCTCTTCTCCGAGAACAGCAGCAGATTGGCTGCATAGAGGCGCCAGTCGAAAGAATCGTAATAGCAGCGTTCCAGCGTAGGAACAGGAGTGCACAGAAAAGGCAGGCCAGCAGCGCGCAATATATTTGACAACGCCTCACTGCCTGCCTGGCGAGGTAGCGCGTAATGATAAGTCTTTAACATGATACGCCCCGACCGCAGCGTTACTCCCTCGGGTGCGACGCCGGGAATCCGTCGTTACGCATTTTTGGTGAGTGTGAAATAAACCCTGGTCTTTTTCAAGCGCGCCGCCGTGGGCTACGCGCCGGGCGATATGATCGCACGATGCCCTGAAAACTTCACTCGTGGACTCCTTCGGCTGCGCCTCGCAATGACACAGATTTTTTTTCCGAGGCCCCTAAAATCACGGCTACAGCAGCGCACACTGACGGCCGTCGCGCAGCATCACCCGCTCGCCCGGGAACACGCAGGAAAAAGTGCTGCCTTTACCAGGCGCACTCTCGATCTGCAAATTCCCCTGATGATTGCGCAGCACATGCTTGACGATGGAAAGCCCTAGCCCTGTGCCACCAACGGCGCGCGAGCGCCCCGTGTCGACACGATAGAAGCGCTCGGTCAACCGCGGGATGGCTGAGGCTGGAATACCGAGACCGGTGTCCTTCACTTCAAAGCAGGCGCCACCGCGATCGCCATACCAGCGGATCTCGATACGACCACCGACAGGCGTGTACTGAGCGGCGTTACGAATGAGATTGGCGAAAGCGCTATAGAGATGCTTCGACACGCCCCGCAATACGACTGACTCATCGGCTTCGAGCACGATTTCATGCGGACGCTGCCGCCCCATCATGCTGGCATCGGTCACCAATCCACGCAGCATGGCAGCAACATCCACCTCCGTCTCTGTCTCGTGCGCATCGTCGATTTCAAGCCGCGACAGTTGCAGCAGATCATTGACGAGATGAGTCATGCGCTCGGCTTGTTGGCGCATCTGTTCGAACGCCGCTTCAACGCGTTCGGACTGCCCCGATCTACCGATCAAGCTCTCGAGGTAACCGCTGATCACCGTGAGTGGCGTGCTGAGCTCATGGGAAACATTGGCGATGAAATCGCGGCGCATGACCTCCAGCCGATGCAAGCGCGTGATGTCACGCGTTACGAGCAAGCGCTGCTCGTTGCCATAGGGAACGATATGGATCTCCATAGTGCGGTCTTCCACGACCGGCGAGGCGAATTCGAGCGCATCCTCATAGTCACCCGCGTGCAGGAAGCGCACAAACTCAGGATGCCGCACCAGATTATCGATGCGCCGCCCGGCATCGTTGTGACGCAGCCCAAGCATGTCAGCGGCGGCTTCATTCATCCACTCGATGGAATTATCCGCGCGCAGAATCACCGCGCCATCGGGAAGCGCGGCAGAAGACTCGCGATACAAACGGATCATGGCCTTGAGCCGCCGCTCGCGCTTGCGCGCGCGCGTCTTGCGACGCTGGATCTGGTAAAAAACTTCGCCCCAGATATCGTCGCCGAAGTGCGGCTCAGCCTCATTGCGGTAGATCAACCAGCGCGCAAGACGGCGCAGCCTCCATGCGTGCCAAGCGAAATAAGCCAACAGACCCAGAAACAGAAACGTGCCGTTATGACCAAAGATGACGCCGAAAAATAGCGCAACGCAGAGCACAGCCCCTGCGCGCCACGACTCCTGGAGCCAGAACCTGGTCAAGAGTGCATCCGCGCCGCAAAACGGTAACCCACCGCGCGTACCGTCTGTACACAGCGATCGTAACCCCAGGGCTCCAGCGTTTTGCGCAAACGCCGGATATGCACATCAACAGTACGCTCCTCGACATAGACATTGCGTCCCCACACATTGTCGAGCAACTGCTCACGACTGTAGACGCGATCGGGATGAGACATGAAGAAATGCAGCAAGCGAAATTCAGTCGGCCCCATAGCAACCATCTCGCCCTGCGCGGTCACGGTGTGGGCAGCGGAATCGATGCACAGCGCATCGCTCTGCAAGACGCCACCGTCATCTTCAGATGACGTCGAACGCCGCAACACCGCCTGGATGCGCGCCTTGAGCTCACGCGGCGAAAACGGCTTGGTGATGTAATCGTCGGCGTTCTGCAAACCCTGCACCTTGTCATTTTCTTCGGCGCGCGCGGTCAACAGAATGATGGGAATGCCGCGGCTCGCGGCGTCACGCCGCAGCCGGCGCGCAAAATCAATACCGCTCATGCCCGGCAGCATCCAGTCGAGCAGAATGAGATCGGGGCGCTCATTCTTGAGCGCGGTAAAACCCTCGCTGGCATCGGCTGCTTCCAGGATTTCGAAATCCTCGTCCGCCAGCGCGAATTTCAGCATCTCGCGCACCGGTTCTTCGTCTTCGACCAACAAAAGTCTGATCATTGTTTCTTTCCGCCTGATGAATCTGGCATCAGGCTAGGGCCACATTGTGACACAAACATGACATTCGAACTTATAAGGGTGTATCGAACGTTCAGCGCGCCCTCAACGCCTCCTGATCCGCGCGCAGCGCATCGATCAACCCCTCGATATCGGCCGGAAGTGGCGCAATCCACTCCCGCTCTGCATCATCCACCGGATGACGCAGTGTGAGACGCGCAGCATGCAGCGCCTGACGCGCAAACCCCGCCAGCACCTCTCGCAAGCGCGCAGAACAACCCGCGGGCAGGCGTAGACGCCCACCGTAATCCTGATCACCCACTAAGGGGTGACGCAGATGCGCCATGTGCACACGGATCTGATGAGTGCGTCCGGTTTCAAGTTTCACGCGCACATAGGTGTGAGCGGCATAACGCTCGATCACGCGATAGTGCGTTACCGCCGGTTTTCCGCGTTCATGCACCGCCATGCGCGTGCGCGCCGTCGGGTGACGACCGATCGGCTCGTTGATAGTGCCGCCCGCCGTCAGGACGCCGCACACCACTGCTTCGTACTCGCGCCCCACGGTACGGGCCTGAAGCTGTTCGACCAGGGATTTATGTGCTTCCAGCGTGCGCGCCACTACCAGCAAGCCGCTAGTGTCCTTATCGAGACGATGCACGATACCAGCGCGCGGCAAGTGAACGAGTTCGGGCGCGTGATAAAGCAAGCCATTGACCAATGTGCCACTCGGATTGCCGGCACCAGGATGCACCGTCAAACCAACCGGCTTATCAACGACGATGAGCGCTTCATCTTCATAGACGATACGAAAGCCCACCTTCTCGGCTTGCCAGGAAGTTTCCTCGGCGAGCTGCGCGCGGAGCTCGACATGCTCACCACCGCGCACCGCAGCGCGCGCAGGCAGACACTCCCCATCGATGAGAATCATGCCCTCGCGCAGCCATTGCTGAAGCCGGGCGCGCGAATACGCAGGAAAGAGCGCCGCGAGCGCGCGATCGAGCCGCATGCCAGCCATTTCCTCCGGCACGATCGCCGCTTCGGCATGCGCGGTATTGGCAGATACGGTCTCGTGATCCTCGTCCATCGTTACGGTCATCATCGCCTTTCTTTGGTCATCGCCTTTTCTTGGAACCGGCACGCGCTCATAATGTGCCCATGCACGCCATTCTACCCGAACACCTTTCGACCCCATTTGTGAAACCGATACCGACACGCGCCGTGCGAATGATGCTCATCGCCGCGCTTCTATCGCTGTGCGCGGCCTGCGCCACAGCACCAAAAAACGGCGCACCGCAAACACCAGCGCGCAGCGAGAGTAAACCGCCTGCTGATACTCCAGCCGCATTGCAACAACATGCCCGCGAAGCGCTTGCCGCAGGCGATGCCGCGGGCGCACTGGAAAGTCTGCGCCGGCTCGATGTGCTGTTTCCTAATGATCAGCGCACCGTCTCGGCGCGCATGGAAACCGTCTTCGCCTATCATCAGGCTGGCGATCCAAATTCAGCGATCGCCGCTGCCGAGCGCTTCATCCGTCTTTATCCCGACCATCCCAATCTCGACTATCTGTACTATCTGCGCGGGCTCGCCGCCTTCAATCAGGCAGTCAGCGATTTTGCCGCGCTTCCCCCTGCCGCAAACGGCGCCCCGCCTGATGCGCCGCCACCGCGCGCCGGACTTGCGCTCCAATATTTTGCTGAGCTGCTCACACGCTATCCAGACAGCCGCTACGGCGATGATGCCCGTAAACGCATAGAGCACCTGCGCCAGCAGCTCGCGCGCGTCGAACTCGAAGCCGCGCAGCACTCGCTCAATCAAGGCCAGTACGCCACTGCCGGCCTGCGCGCCCGCACGCTGATCGACAACTACCCGGATTCAGGCTACGCCACCGAGGCCGCCGCTATCATCAACATGGCGCAGCGCATGCTGAGTCTGGAAGGCATTCCTAAAGCGACGAAAGCGCAGGCTGAAGCACCATCAGCACCGATCCATATCGATGGTCTACTCGACGCCACTTGGATCGCACAGCAAAAACCCTCCGCCTACACCATTCAGCTTTTCAGTACATCGAGCGAGCAGGCACTGCGCGCCTTCGTCAAGCGCCAGCGCATGAACGATGTTGCCTGGTTCAGTTTCGGCGCCCCCAATCGCACTTGGTATTCGCTGATCTACGGCGTCTTCGATTCGGTGACCGACGCACGCGTGGCTGCCGAAAAGTTGCCCTCATCACTGCGCGGCGAAAAGCCCTGGATCCGCAAGATGTCGGACGTGCAAGCACTGCTGCAATAGCAACCTGCCTTCACCCTCTCACCAACCCTCTCCCGCAAGCAGAGACCTCTGCGAAACCAGCAAACCCTGAGGGTTGCTGTCGGTGTCTCGCCTGACGAGACCGTACGCCGCCAGGGAAGGCGGCGTCCGAGCGGCCAGGATGGTGAAAAGCGGGTCTCCTCAGGCGAGACACCGACTGCGACCTCTAGCTACTCTGCATGTGTTGGGCTGAACCCAATCTTTGACTCCGTTTCGCAGAGGTCTCTGCTTGCGGGAGAGGGAATCACTATCGCAACTTAAGAAAGCGATCAACAAGAAACCAAGGAACGCGCTTTTCACCCGCGGCTTTTGCTAAACTCGCCGCATGCCACGCCACGCCCTTACCCTCATCACTCTTTTGGTCGCCACGCTGCTAACAGGCTGCGCCTCGCAGCGCGCGCTGGAAGAAGCTCAGCATGATCCCGCCAAGCTGTATCAGCTTGGCCGCGAAGCGCTCGATGGCGGTCACTACGAAACAGCCATCTCACATTTCGAGAAGCTGTCCTCGCTCTTCCCCTTCGGCGAATACGCGCAGCAAGCCCAACTCGATACCGCTTACGCGTATTACCGCAACAACGAGCCAGATTCAGCGATCGCCGCTGCCGAACAGTTCATCAAGACCTATCCGCGCCATCCTGATCTCGATTACGCCTACTATCTGCGCGGCCTCGCCAATTTTGGACAAACCAGCGATTCCCTCGACAAGCTGCTGCGCTCAGACCCTGCCGAACGCGATCCGCGTTCGGCGCTCGATTCCTTTCGCTACTTCGCGGAGCTGATACGGCGTTTCCCAGATAGCCGTTATGCCGGTGATGCGATGCAGCGTATGGTGCATCTCAAGAACTACCTCGCGCGACACGAGCTTTATGTAGCAGACCATTACATGCGCCGCGGTGCTTACGTTGCCGCCGCCAGCCGCGCACGCTACGTCATCGAGAATTATCCACGCACGGCATCCGTGCCGCAGGCGCTCGAAATCCTGGCGCAGGCTTATGATCGTCTTGGTTTGGATGAGCTCGCCGCAGCCACTCGCCGCGTGCAGAGTGCGAATACCGGATCCGCGCCCAAAGGCTGAAGCCGCAGTCATAGGTTGGGCTGAGCACAGCGCAAAGCCCAACATTCTACATTCACCGATTGGGCATGCTTGTTGTTCTTGGTCGAGATGTTGGGCTTCGCGCTGTGCTCAGCCCAACCTATGATCTCTCACACGCATCACTGCTCACCAAAATCGGGCGTACTGAATCCCGAGGTCATGGGGTAACGGCGATCGCGACCAAATGCGCGCCTTGATACACGCACGCCGGGTGGTGCCTGACGGCGCTTGTATTCGCTGCGCTCGATCATCGATACCGTTTTTCTCACCTCCTCTGCATCAAAACCAGCGGCGATGATTTCCTCAGGCGACCTATCCTGCTCGACATACATGGCGAGAATCGCATCGAGCACCGGATACGGCGGCAGCGTGTCTTCATCGCGCTGGCAAGGCGCAAGCTCCGCCGAAGGCGCACGCTCAAGCACGCGCTGCGGGATAACGGGCGCGATGACGTTACGATAGCGTGCCAAGCGATAGACCAGCGTCTTTAGCACATCTTTGAGCGGCGCAAAACCGCCCGCCATGTCGCCGTATAACGTGGAATAGCCAACCGCCATTTCACTCTTGTTGCCAGTGATCAGCACGATGCGCCGCTTCTTGTTTGCGATCGCCATCAGCATGACACCGCGGCAGCGCGCTTGAAGATTCTCTTCAGTGACATCGGGCGCTAAGCCGGCGAAGGCACCCCGCAGCGATCCAAGAAACGCCTCGAATGCAGGCTCGATGGAAATCTCGCTGTAAGCAACACCGAGCGCGTGCGCCTCGGCCTGCGCATCCTCACAGCTCATGCTTGCGGTATAACGCGAAGGCATCATCACTGCCTCGACGCGTTTCACACCGAGCGCATCGACCGCGATAGCGAGCGTGTGCGCGGAATCGATCCCGCCAGACAGACCGAGCATGACGCCAGCAAAGCCGTTTTTCTCGATGTATTCGCGCACACCGAACACGAGCGCGCGATAGATCGATTCATCCTCGTCGAGCGCCGGAGCGATCGCACCAGCGAGCGGCGTAACGCGGCCAGCAGCATCAACGTCGAGATCAACCGCGAGCAGCGCTTCTTCAAAGGTCGGCGCGCGCTGTGTCACCTCGCCCGCGACATTCATCACGAAAGATTCCCCATCGAACACCAGATCGTCCTGCCCAGCGACGGTATTGACGTAAAGCACCGGCACGCGCCCAGCAGCAACGCGCGCGCGCAGCACCGCCTCACGCTCCAGACGCTTGCCAGCGTGATAAGGCGAAGCATTAATATTGAAGATAATGTGTGCCCCCGCAGCAACAGCCTGCTGGGCCGGCCCCGGCTGCCAGATGTCCTCGCAGATAGTCAGCCCAACCGCCATTCCGCCCACATCGACGACACAAGGCGTCGAGCCCGCGGTGAAATAGCGTTTTTCGTCGAACACGCCATAGTTCGGCAGAAGCTGCTTGTGATAACTCTCCAGCCGCACGCCATCACGCAGCAGCGTCGCCGCGTTATACCGCTGCTCTCCATGCAATTGCGGATGGCCAATCACGATAGCAATGCCACGAACTTCAGCAGCGATACGCGTCAGTCCTTCTTCGACACGCTGATTGAAATCAGATCTCAGCAACAGATCCTCTGGCGGATAACCCGTGAGCGCGAGCTCTGGAAAGACGATGCAATCGGCGCGCAAACGATCACGCGCCTCGATCGCCGCCGCGATAATGCGGCGCGCATTGAAAGACACATCGCCAACGCGAAACCCAAGCTGCGCGAGCACAATCCGCCGCCGCATACTCATGGGAAAGCCTCGCGTTTGCTACGATTAGCAGCGCAGAGAAAGCTGATGATTTGTTCTGCGGTAAAAAGCTTCTTCATATCCAATCTCCGCCCTCTCCCCCCGGCTACGCCCCCTCGCTACGCTCTCCCCGCAAGCTGGAGAGGGGAGCTTCACAAGAGCAGCGAGTGGCTTGGCAGCCCCCTCTCCCACTTGTGGGAGAGGGGAAATAAAAACCAGCTAGCGGCGCTTTCAAAAAAACATTTTGTTAAGTGCGATAAGAAAGCTCTAAAAAAACCCCGGCTTTCATCATTGCGAGGGGGCGCCAGACGGCTCGGCCCCGTGGCAATCCATACGGCCACATGGATTACTTCGGCTTCGCCTCGCAAGGACGGAGGTTTTTTCAGCGATCCCCTAACGGCGGATTATAAATAAACTTCCACTCCGAATAATGGCTCTGCCCATTAAAATCACTCTCTCGCTGAGCAAAGTTTCCAACCTTCAGCAGTTTCTCTTTCGATTTGCTGTAAATGCCTGCAATGCCGCCGTCCGGCGGCGCGCACGATGCCCCACTCCGCTCTGCCCGGGTAGTGTTTGCGTTCGTAGGCTTCGATCAGCGTGACCAATGCATCGAAGTACACGCCTTGCTCGCTGTTGGGGTCAGGCTCTGTACTCGCGTCGAAAAAATTTTCAACAATTTTGAGGGCAGCACGATAGTCCGTTCGTGTGCGAATAGGCTTGAGATGCAGTTTCACTGGCTGTGGGAGAGGGGAATTTTATTTTTTTTACGGATCAGAAATGAAAAAGCCCGCCAAAAGGCGGGCTTCAAAGAGCAAACCTATAATTCAGTGACTGTCAGAACGGAATATCGTCGTCAAAATCAGGGGCGCCTGAGCTGCCCATGGGTTCGTGCTGTTGCGCGGGGGCGTTGGAGCGTGGTTTGCCACCACCACTGCTGCTGCCACTGAAGTCGCCGCCGCCTGCGCCGCGACCGTCGAGCATTTGCATTTCATCGGCGATGATTTCAGTCGTGTAGCGATCGGCACCGGAGGTTTTGTCTTGCCACTTGCGGGTGCGGATGCGGCCTTCGACGTAAATCTTCGAACCCTTCTTCAGATACTCGCCGACGATTTCAGCGAGGCGATTGCGAAACACTACGTTGTGCCACTCGGTGTGCTCTTTGTTCTCGCCGCTGGCTTTATCTTTCCACGATTCAGACGTAGCAATGGTGACGTTGGCGACGTTCCCGCCGTTCGGGAAATAGCGCACTTCCGGATCTTTGCCAAGGTTGCCGATCAGGATGACTTTGTTGACGCCTCTTGCCATTGCTCTTCTCCAGTCCAAGTATTTCTATGGGGATTGATAATGCAGTTTCTACTCAGCTCGCCAACGCTGTGCCAGCTCATCGATGTGAGCACGGTCGACGGTTCTGCTATCTACTTTAAGATACGCGACGCCTTCATCTGCGACAATAACGGCTTCGGCCACGCCAGGCACGGCAAGCAGTTCGCGCGTTCGCTCGGCCTGCGCTCTTTCGGTAAATTGCCCCACGTAAATCATATAACTAGCGAGATAAGGCGGGGACGCCATGGTGCGCGCCCATAGGAGCCAGACGCAGATCAAAATCAGTACGCCGCCGAAGACGCCGCTCATACCAAAGCGACCATACAACCAGCCACCGAGTACGCCGCCCGCGAAAGCGCCGATGAATTGCGATGAAGAAAACAGGCCCATGGCAGAGCCTTTCTTATCCGCCGGCGTGAATTTCACCAACAGCGAAGGCAGCAATGCTTCGAGCACATTGAAGGCGAGGAAGAACAGCAGCAGCGCAACAGCAATACCCGCAAGCGAACCATAAAACCCGAGCAACACCAACTCAGCGACACCCAGCGTTGCGATAGCAAGTAGAAACACGCCTTTCAATCGCCGCTTTTTTTCCGCGATGACGACGAGCGGCACCATTGCCACCAGCGACACCAACAGCACTGGAAGATAGAGATAGCCATGATGATCAACATCGAGACCGACATAATCATGCAGCGCGAACGGCAGCGCGACGAACGTCGCGGTGAGCGCGCAATGCAGCACGAACACCCCAACATTCAAACGCAGCAACTGCGCATTGCGCAGCACGACGCGAAACTCAGCGGGCATGGCGCCGGTATCGCGGCGAGAGTGACCGGCCTGCGTATTGGGCACCATCAAATAGAGGATCGCGATACCGACTAGCGCGAGCACCGCCGTTAACCAAAAGATCCCCGGCACGCCGATCCAGCGATTGAGCAACGGACCGAGCGCCATCGACAGTGCAAATGACAACCCAATCGTCATGCCGATGATGGCCATGGTGCGCGTGCGATGCTCTTCGCGCGTCAAATCAGCTGCGAGCGCCATCACCGCGGCTGCAACCGCGCCGCCGCCCTGCAAAGCGCGGCCAATGATGATGCCGGTGATGGTGTCGGCCATGGCAGCAGCAACACTGCCAGCGGCAAATACCAGCAGGCCAGCGGCAATGACCGGCTTGCGCCCGAAGCGATCAGACAGCATGCCGTAGGGAATCGCGAGCAGCGCCTGAGTCAAGCCATAAACGCCGATGGCAAGCCCGATGAGCATGGGGTCGACCTCGCCGAGCGTGCGGGCGTGCAGCGCCATCACCGGCAAGATCATGAATAAACCTAGCATTCGGAAGGAGAAAATCGCGGCCAGAGAAAACGCTGCGCGGCGTTCGTCCGCGCTCATTGCTTGTGAATCCATGACTTGCTTTGCGTTGGCCAAGGTGAGGCGCGTATATTAACAGGTTGCCTTTGCCGCAGGAATTATCGTGCAGAAAATCTCCATACGCGGCGCGCGGACGCATAATCTGAGGAATATTGACCTCGATCTGCCGCGCTCCAGCTTGATCGTCATCACCGGCCTCTCGGGTTCGGGTAAATCTTCACTTGCATTTGACACTATCTACGCCGAAGGCCAGCGGCGTTACGTCGAATCGCTGTCGAGTTATGCGCGTCAGTTTCTGTCGATCATGGAAAAGCCCGATGTCGATCACATCGATGGCCTCTCGCCAGCGATTTCGATCGAACAGAAAACAATCTCGCACAACCCGCGCTCGACCGTCGGCACGGTCACCGAAATCTACGATTATCTGCGATTGCTGTTCGCCCGTGCCGGCGAGCCACGTTGCCCAGCGCACAGCCTGCCGCTCGCTGCGCAAACCGTCAGCCAAATGGTCGATCACATTCTCACGCTGCCTGAAGGAACGCGCTTGATGCTGCTCGCGCCGATGGTGCAAGATCGCAAGGGCGGACATCAGCAGATCGTTACGGAGCTACGTTCACAGGGCTTTGTGCGTGCGCGCATCGATGGTGAAGTAATCGATCTCGATCAAGTGCCGACACTCGATCCGCAGCGCAAACATGTGATCGAGGCCTTGGTCGATCGCTTTCGCGTCAAAAAAGAAAATCAGCAGCGTCTCGCCGAATCTCTCGAAACCGCGCTACAACTTGGCGGCGGCACAGTGCACGTTGCTTTCATGGATGAGCCGCAGCGCCCTGAGCTCACGTTCTCATCGCTCTATGCCTGTCCGCAGTGCGGCTACAGTCTGCCGGAGATGGAGCCGCGACTTTTCTCGTTCAACAATCCCGCGGGCGCCTGCCCAGCTTGTGATGGTCTCGGCGAAATCGAATTCTTCGATCCCGCGCGCGTCGTGCGTCACCCCGAGCTCAGTCTCGCAAGCGGCGCCGTGCGTGGCTGGGACATGCGCAACAGCTATTACGCGCAGTTGCTGCAAGCGCTCGCCGCGCATTACCACTTCGATATCAATACGCCTTTTGCGGAATTATCCGCAGAAATTCGCGATATCGTGTTAAATGGCAGCGGCACTGAAGAGATTGAATTTACTTATCTGGAAGAAAATGGTCGCCGGCGTAAGCGCAGCCATCCTTTCGAAGGCCTTATCCCCAACATGAAGCGCCGCTACAACGAGACCGATTCGCAGGCCGTGCGCGATGAGCTCGCCAAATATCTCAATAATCGCGTATGCCCGGAGTGTAGCGGCACGCGCCTTCGCGAAGCAGCGCGCAATGTTTTCTTGCAAGATCGCATTCTGCCTGATCTCACTTCCATGCCGGTCGGTCGCTTGCATGATTTCTTTCACGGCATGACGCTTAGCGGTTGGCGTGCGAAGATCGCAGAAAAAATCGTCGGCGAAATCAATCAACGCCTCGCCTTTCTCGTCAATGTCGGGCTCGATTATCTCGCGCTCGATCGCCGCGCGAGCACGCTATCGGGCGGAGAAACACAGCGCATTCGGCTTGCGAGCCAGATCGGCGCGGGCCTCGTTGGCGTGATGTATGTGCTCGATGAACCTTCGATCGGACTGCATCAACGCGACAATCAGCGTCTGCTCGATACGCTCACTTATCTGCGTGATCTTGGTAACACCGTCATCGTCGTCGAGCACGATGAAGACGCTATCAACAGCGCTGACTATGTGGTGGATGTTGGCCCGGGCGCGGGCGTTCATGGTGGCTGCATCGTTGCGCAAGGAACGCCGCGCGAAGTCGCCGCATCACCTGACTCACTCACCGGGCGTTATCTCGCCGGCACACTCGCCATCGAAATTCCGCAGCAACGCACGCCGCCCAATCCGCTTCGCGAATGCCGTATCATCGGTGCAACCGGCAACAACCTCAAAGATATCGATGTCAGCATTCCAGTCGGATTGATGTGCTGCGTCACCGGCGTATCCGGTTCGGGAAAATCCACGCTCATCAACGACACGCTTTATCCGCATGCCGCCCGTCATCTCGGCGGCGAAGGTGGGGAAGATCCCGCGCCTTGCCGCGAAGTGCTCGGCCTTGAGCATTTCGACAAAGTGGTGAATATCGACCAGAGCCCCATCGGCCGCACACCACGCTCAAATCCTGCGACCTATACCGGGCTTTTCACCCAAGTGCGCGAACTCTATGCCACAACGACCGACGCACGCATGCGCGGCTATGATCCCGGCCGCTTCAGCTTCAACGTCAAAGGCGGGCGCTGCGAAGCGTGCAAGGGCGATGGCGTGATCAAAGTGGCGATGCACTTCTTGCCGGATATCTATGTGCCCTGCGATGTGTGCAAGGGCATGCGCTACAACCGCGAAACGCTCGAAGTGCGCTATAAGGGCAAGAACATCCATGAGGCGCTGGAAATGACGGTCGAGGAAGCGGCTGAATTTTTCAACGCCGTGCCGGCCATCTTGCGCCGTTTGCAAACCTTGAAAGATGTCGGCATGTCTTATATCCGCTTGGGGCAAAATGCCACCACGCTTTCAGGTGGTGAGGCGCAGCGCGTTAAGCTGTCACGCGAATTGTCGCGACGCGATACCGGCAGTACGCTTTATATTCTCGATGAGCCGACAACCGGGCTGCATTTCCACGATACCCGTCAGTTGCTGCAAGTGCTGCACCGCCTGCGCGATGAAGGCAATACGGTGGTAATCATCGAGCACAATCTCGATGTCATCAAAACCGCGGACTGGGTTATCGATCTTGGCCCTGAAGGTGGCGATCGCGGCGGTGAACAGCTCGCCTGCGGCACGCCCGAAGATATCGCAGCGCATTCACGCTCGTATACGGGGCAGTTCCTCAAACCGGTGCTGCAACGTAAAATAGCGCATGCCTCTCATCCCAGCCCGAGCAACTAAAGCTCGCATGGTGCGTCCCGGGGATTCTCCTTGACGCTCACTCATCGACGCCTTGCGTTTGCCACGCTGCTGCTGTTCGGGTGCAATACGCTGACAATGGGCAACACCGATTCCATCGTGTTGCCCAACATCGGCGAAACCGCTGAGTCGTATCTTTCCACCGAAGACGAACAGCGCTATGGCGAAGAGTTCATGCGCAGTATTCGCCGCTCGCTCGATCTGGTAACTGACCCGGAAATACAGAACTACGTCGAAGCGCTGGGCAATCGCCTGGTTGCAAGCAGTGGCGTCAGCAGCGGACGCAAGTTCAGCTTTTTCGTAGTGCGCGATCCGAGCATAAATGCCTTCGCCGGCCCTGGCGGCTACATCGGCGTACATTCAGGGCTCTTCATCACTGGAGAAAGTGAAGCCGAGCTCGCCTCGGTAATGGCGCACGAAATCGCGCACGTCACCCAGCGCCATATCGCACGGGCTTTTGAAGACTCATCGCGAATGAGCGTCCCGATGACCGCCGCCATTATCGCGGCCATCATTCTTGGCAGCCGTGCCGGCAGTGGTCAGGCGGGCGAAGCGGCCATTGCCGCTTCTCTCGGTGGCAGCATTCAGCGTCAGATCAATTTCACGCGCGCAAATGAGCAGGAAGCCGATCGCGTCGGCCTGCAGATCCTCGCCGATGCCGGCTATGAGCCGCGCGCCATGCCGCGTTTCTTCGAACACTTGCAGCAGGCTTCGATCTTCTACGATGACGGCCTGCAACTTGAATTTCTGCGTACCCATCCGGTGACCATCGCGCGTATCTCCGACACGCGCAATCGCGCGGAGCAATATCCCGAGCTGCGCGAATCGATCAGCGATGCTTTTCCGCTGATACGAGAAAAAGTGCGCGTGTTGCAGGAAGCCAATCCCGATAAGAGTCTTGTCTGGTATGAAGGCGCGCTCGCCGAGACGAAAGAAGGAACGAAAGAGGGAGCAAAAGAAAATGAGCGCGATGCACTGCGCTATGGCTACGCGGTTGCGCTCAACGCGGCTGGACGCTACGCAGAAGCAAGCGCGCAGCTCACCTCGCTCGCAAAGCGTGAGCCTGAACGTGTGGCTTATCAGATTGCACTCGCTGAAGCGGCGCTGGGGCAGAGCCGCATAGATGAAGCGCTCATCATCTATGAACGCAGCCTCGGGCTTTATCCCTATCATCTGCCGCTCACACTGTATTACGCCCATGCTCTGCTGCAAAACGGGCAAGCCGAAAAAGCGGCGCAGGTCATCGACAATTACACGCGTGCGCGTAGCCAACGCCCAGAGCTTTATCGCTTGCTGGCGCAAGCGCGTGACGCCATGAAAGATCCATTGGGCGCGCGTCAAGCGCTGGCTGAATACTATTATTTGCGGGGAGACATGCGTGCGGCGCTGGAGCAATTGCAAATGGCGCTACGCCTCGTGCCGAAATCAGACGTGCGCGCTACCCGCCTCACGGCACGCATCGAATCGATGCGCAACGAATGGCGCATACGCGCGAAATTCAGCGGAGAAGTAGTGCCGGAGGAACGGCCGAACCGCTAGCGAGATCTCTCGCAAGCGGGAGAGGGAAGGGAGGCGTAGCGGGATGTTGGGCTTCACATTCGTTCAGCCCAACCTATGACTCTAGCTGCTAGTAGTCACTCAGTGATTTCGTCACTTCACCAACTCCGGCGAAGCATGAGTCCGCGCCTGCAGCGCGATACGCCTGACAGCGTACATCGCTAGCATCGGCAACGATAACTACGATGCGCTGCCCTTCGCCTTGGACGCGCAGTTTGGCGCTCAACTGAACGATGTCCCGATCCGAGAGTAGTTCACGCGCTTCGTTGTCGATCAGCACCAACTGATAGCGCTCATCGGCTAATGCTGCGAGCGCCTGCGCTGCATCAGCAGCGAAGCTCGCGCCGAAATCAGCACGCTCAATCGCGCCAAGCAGAGAACGCTGACGCTCAGGCTCAACTGCAACCACCAGCGCATATCTACGTGTCGCGGAATCATTCGCGGCAGATGCAGGCCCTGCATTTGAAGCATGTGCTGGCTTCTCGAAAGAAGCGGTAAACCAGAAGGTGCTGCCCTGCCCGGGTTCACTATCAACGCCAATGCGCCCCTGCATCATCTCGGCAAGGCGTTTGGAGATGGTCAAGCCGAGACCTGAGGTACCATAAGATACCGGCGGCGCGCTCGATGCAGGCTGAGCGAAGATCTCAAAGATACGTTGACGTATCCCAGTTGTAATACCAGCCCCAGTGTCGCGTACTTCAAAACGCAGCAATGCCCGCTCATCCTCATCGTTGGCGACTTCAACTCGGAGTACCACACTCCCCTGCTGCGTGAATTTGACGGCGTTATCGATCAAATTGACGAGCAACTGACGCAAGCGGCCCGCATCACCACGCAGCACCTGCGGCACGCCGCACTGAATCGCATAGGCAAGTTCGAGGCTTTTGTCATCCGCCTTGGAGCGATAGCTGTGATATACCTCTTGCACGGTTTTCCACAGATCGAAATCGACCGATTTGAGTTCGAGCCTGCCGGCTTCTATACGCGAGAAATCAAGCATGTCGCTGATGACGACGATGAGCGCATCGCCCGCGCCTCGAATCTCCTCAAGGCGTGCACGCTGCTTGGGAGCAAGCTCTGCGACATCGAGCGTCCCTAAGGCATCGACGATATCAGTGAGTGGCCCGCGGATTTCATTGCTGACATTGGCGATGAATTCAAACTTACTGCGCGCTGATTCGAGCGCGGTTGCCTGAGCGAGGCGCAGATCCGCTTCGACCTTGTGGCGCTGCGTCACATCGCGCGCGATGGCGATGAAGAGATGACGCCCTTCGAGCTCCACCTGGCTGATGTCGATTTCCATCGGGAAGACTTCGCCGTCCTTGCGCTGCCCCACGCACTCCGTCGGTCTGCCGAAAACGCCAGCATCACCAGCGCGCATGAACTCAGCGATACGCGCTTCATGCTCTGACAGATACGGCTCGGGAATAAGCTTGGCGACTCTTGCACCCAGAACCTCTGCAGCCGCATAACCGAAAATACGCTCGGCAGCGGGATTGAAATTCTCGACCACGCCGTGGACATCAAAAGTAAAAATACCGTCCATGGCGTGATTGAGCACGGCATGCACGCGACGTTCGCTTTCCTCCAGCTCTTGCGCCTTGCGGCGAGCACCATTGAGCGCAGACTGCTTCTGCGCATAGAGCGTCGCAAGCTTGCGCGACATGGTGTTGAAGGCACTGGCCGTCTGCGCGAGCTCATCATGGCCTGCGACGCCAAGCTGATAACCGATATCACCAGCAGCAATGCGGCGCGTGGCATCGCGCAGACGCGCGAGCTGACGAGCGAAATAATTGCTGAGCAGCCATGAAAAAATCAGCGACAGCACCAAACCGGCAAGCGAGATGGTAGCTACCTGCCGGCGCGCCGCGCCCATCACATCCGGGAGTTCTTCGACCGAAACGCCAACCTGAACGCTGCCAAGCTGAGTACCATCAAGCTCAATGGGCGCGGAGACATCGAAGATTCTGTCGTTCACATCCTCGAGCAGAAGATCTTCGGAGAACGATCGCGCCAGCGCATCGGGGTTGCCAGCTTCAACCAACAGCGTGCCATCCACCGACAGCACCCGCACATAAACGATGGCTTGACGGGAAAGCACCGCCTCGCTCTGACGCCTGACCTCATCGAGATCATTCTGCGCGACAAACGGCGCCATCAAGGTCGCAAGGCCTGGCGCAATCACCAAAGCACGATTGGAAAGCTCGGCTTCATTGGAAACACGCAGAAAATTAAGACTGTTCCAAACCAGCACAAACGCCAGCAGAAGCTGGATGGCAAGCAGACCAAGAACGATCTTCAGGCGAAAGGACATACAGAAAGTAGCCCTGTGGGGCGTGAGGAGGCCGATACTGTAGTTCTCGCCCCCCGCAATTTCAAGCTAGGACCGGGGGAATCAGATCTGACGCAGATTCTGCTCGCGAACGAGCTCGTCAATAAGGGCAGCAGCCATCAGTGATAGATCAAAGAACTCGATGCCGATGAGATTGATTCCGGTATCCTCGACATCCCCACAAGGCTTGACCCACATCGTGCGGCAATTTACCGCGAAGGCTTCCATTGAACCATCATCACGCGTGCTCTCCAGCATGAGCGTGACGCGTTGATCGATCGGCAGCAGTATTTCAGTGCTTGCAACGCACATACCGGTTGCACTGAGATCCTGCACCCTGCCAATGAATACCTGGCGCTCCTTGTCATAGACACTCAGAAAGCGATCGAGCTTCCAGCGCAGCGCGTAGCGGTTTTCAACCGGTTTCTTCCTCCGTCTGAACAGCAGCATGGCAAAGCGCTCTGGATTGATCCGCTGGTAATTATCGGCACAGAGAAACAACTCTTTACGTGGGGATATGCGAAGTGGCGCGGACGCTGTAAGCGCCTTTTGGCCACCTTGGTGGTGTTGGTGGGCCGTCCGCGATTCGAACGCGGGACCAACGGATTAAAAGTCCGGTGCTCTACCGACTGAGCTAACGGCCCGGAAAAGGGCGCTCATTGTAACGCTTAACCGCATGGCCGCCAACCGCGGTATATGACCCGGCGAAACTCAACGGT
>JAITWN010000166.1 GCA_031285245.1 Chromatiales bacterium
GCCTTGTTTGTCGATTTCGAGTACTTTGACGCGCACCATTTTGCCTTCGGAGAGTTTGTCGCTGACGCTGTCGACGCGCTCGTTGGAGATTTGCGAGATGTGCACCAAGCCGTCTTTGCCGGGCAGGATGGTGACGAATGCGCCGAAGTCCATGATCTTCGATACTTTGCCTTCGTAGATCGCGCCAACTTCGACATCGGCGGTGAGCTGACGAATGCGGCGGATGGCTTCTTCGCCAGCGGCTTGATCGACCGAGGCGATTTTCACGGTGCCATCATCGGTGATGTCGATGCTGGTGCCGGTTTCTTCGGTGAGGGCGCGAATCGTGCTGCCGCCCTTGCCGATGACGTCGCGGATGCGATCCGGGTTGATCTTCATCGTAATGATGCGCGGGGCATGCGATGAGATGTCGCCGCGGGACGTTGAGATGATGCGATTCATCTCACCGAGAATGTGCATGCGACCATCACGTGCCTGCGCGAGCGCTTGGCTCATGATGTCACGCGTGATGCCATCGATCTTGATGTCCATCTGCAAGGCGGTGACGCCACTGGCCGTGCCAGCGACTTTGAAATCCATGTCGCCGAGGTGATCTTCATCACCGAGGATGTCGGTCAGCACTGCGCTGCGATCGCCTTCTTTGATCAAGCCCATGGCGATGCCCGCGACCGGCGCTTTGATCGGCACGCCCGCATCCATCAGCGCGAGGCTGGTGCCGCACACTGAAGCCATCGAGCTCGAGCCATTCGACTCGGTGATCTCGGAGACTACGCGCAGCACGTAGGGGAAGGTGTCCATGTTCGGCAGCACCGCCGCAACGCCGCGACGAGCGAGATTGCCGTGACCGATTTCGCGCCGCTTCGGCGAACCGACGAAACCGGTTTCACCGACGCTGTAAGGCGGGAAGTTGTAATGGAGCATGAACGGCTCTTTGCGCTCGCCTTCGATGGCATCGATGACCTGCGCATCGCGGCCCGTGCCGAGTGTTGCGACCACCATGGCCTGGGTCTCGCCGCGGGTAAAGAGCGCCGAGCCATGCACGCGCGGCAGCACGCCAACGCGAATGGTGATCGGGCGCACAGTGCGCGTATCGCGACCATCGATGCGCGGCTGACCGGCAAGAATAGATTCGCGCACGGTCTTCTTTTCCAGGCGCTCGATCTGACTCTTGATCGCTTCTGCCGTCCACGTTGCATCACTGCCTTCGGCGGTGAGCTCAGCAACCACAGCGCTACGAATTTCAGCAAGACGCGTCTGACGCGCCTGCTTGTCGCGCAGCTGATACGCTGCGGTAACTGCGGCAACCGTTGCCGTGCTGCACACGCGCTGATGCAAGGCGCTATCGTCATTCGCTGGCGCAATCTGCCAAGCCGGCTTGCCAGCTTCGGCGGCGAGCTCACGGATCGCCTTGATCGCGACCTGCTGCTCGGTGTGGCCGAAGATGACAGCATCTAGCATGACGGACTCAGGCAGTTCACCGGCTTCAGATTCAACCATCAACACGGCATTCGCGGTGCCGGCAACGACGAGATCAAGCTGTGAATTCTGTAGTTCGCTCAGCGTTGGGTTGAGCAGGAATTTGCCGTCGCGATAGCCGACGCGCGCTGCACCGATCGGTCCATTGAACGGCAGACCAGCAACCGCCAGCGCCGCCGAGGCGCCGATGATCGACGGGATATCCGGATCGATTTCGCGATCGAGCGAGACGACGGTGGCGATGATCTGAACTTCGTTGGTGAAAGACTTCGGGAACAGCGGACGCAGCGGGCGATCGATCAAACGGGAGGTCAGTGTTTCTTTCTCGGAGGGACGTCCCTCACGCTTGAAGAAGCCACCCGGAATTTTGCCGGCCGCATACGTGCGTTCCTGGTAGTTGACAGTGAGCGGGAAGAAATCACGCCCAGGTACTGATTCTTTGTGCGCCACGACGGTAACGAGGACGACGGTGTCACCCATGCTGACCATCACTGCGCCGGTGGCTTGTCTGGCGATTTCACCGGTTTCGAGCGTGACTTGGTGAGCGCCATATTGAAAGACTTTTTTGATCGCTTTCACGTTGGATGTCCTAAGGGTTCAGAGCGCCAGACGGCTACATGCGCAAGCCGAGGGCGAAGCTGGAAAAGTAAAAGCGGGCCCGATACTGCGCGGCCCGCTTGTAAGAAGTGTCGCGCGTACGCGCTGACTCACTTACGCAAGCCGAGACGCGTAATCAATTCCTGGTAGCGCGAGACGTCGCTCTTTTTCAGATAGTCGAGCAGCTTTCTGCGCGAGCTGACCATGCGAAGGAGCCCCTGGCGGGAATGGTGGTCGTGCTTGTGCTCCTTGAAATGGCCCGACAACTGTTCGATGCGCGCGGAGAGCAGAGCTACCTGCACTTCCGGCGATCCGGTGTCGGTCGCGTTACGCTGATACTGCTTGACGACATCTGCCTTGATTTGCGCTTCTAATCCCATAGTATCCTGTCCAGTCTTTTCGTCTATGCCGCGGGAGGGCGTAGTTTATCTTGCATCCGCCGCGACTTACAAGGTAAAAGCGGCAATGGCCCCAGCTACCTACCACTTGAACGCCCGGTCATTATCCGCTCACTGATTGATTACTGATTGACCAGGCGCTTCGGTGCCACCCGGCCGTCATCGAGGATGCGGCCGACACCGAGAAAACGATCTTCGCGCGTATAAATGCGCACCAACCCTTGCGGCGGCGCGTGCGGCACAAAAACCGGCTGCCCGCGCACGAGAAAATACGCCACATCCTTGGGTAGTCTGACATCGGGCCATTGCGTCAACGCGCTTTCCATCGACACCAGGAAGCCATCAAGCGCGGCATCGTCACCGGTCTGCGCGAGTTCCTGCAAGGCATCGAGCGTGATCATGTGCGAGCTGTCGAAAGCGCCGACGCCGGTGCGACGCAGCGCGCAGATATGGCCGCCGCAGCCGAGCATTTCGCCGATTTCATCAGCGAGCACGCGGATGTAAGTGCCTTTGGAGCAATCGACCGCAATCTCGACTTCATCGCCGGATACGCTGAGCACATCCAAACGATGGATCGTCACCGCGCGCGGCTGACGTTCGACTTCGATGCCCTGATGCGCGAGCTTGTAGAGCGGCACGCCATTCTGCTTGATCGCCGAATGCATCGGAGGCACCTGCTGCAATTCACCACGAAATGAGGCGGCGACCTGCTCGATGCGAGCGCGATCGATGCCAGTGGTATCGCCTTGGTGTATCACCTCGCCTTCGGAATCACCGGTCGTGGTGCGCACACCGAGGCGAATCGTCGCGCGATAGCTTTTATCCGCTTCGAGCAGAAAACCCGACAACTTGGTGGCTTCGCCAAAACAGACCGGTAGCAAGCCCGTCGCGAGCGGATCGAGACTGCCGGTGTGGCCGGCTTTACGCGCGCGAAACAACCGTTTTGCCGCTTGAAGCGCGGTGTTGGAAGTCATGCCAGACGGTTTGTCGAGCAGCAAAATACCGGTGACATCACGTCCCCGGGGATGACGATGCTTCATCAGGAATCCTTACCAGATTTTTTCTTGTCCAATGCGACGGACGCTTCGATCAGCGAGTGCAGGCGACTGCCCTCCTCCATCGCTACATCGTGGACGAAATGCAGATGCGGCATGACGCGCAGCACGAGCTGGCGCCCAAGCGCGTGGCGCAGAAACGGCGCGGCACGTTCGAGAATTTTCAGCGACTCCGTGGCGGCATTGGCATCATTACCGAACACCGTCACATAGACCTTGGCATGCGTGAGATCGCTGGAGAGTTTGACCGCAGAGACGGTGATCATGCCGAGCCGGGGATCCTTGATCTCCTTCTGGATCAGCAATGCGAGTTCGCGCTGAATCTGCTCGCCGACCCGCTGGGCACGCGTGAATTCTCTAGCCATGATAGGTACTCGTCGACCGCGCGGCGCTTACAGCTCGCGCCGGACCTCGATCTTTTCATAGACTTCGATCTGGTCACCCACACGCACGTCATTGTAGTTGCGCACACCGATACCGCACTCGGTGCCAGCGCGAACTTCGCTCACGTCATCCTTGAACCGGCGCAGTGATTCGAGTTCGCCTTCGTAGATGACGACGTTGTCACGCAGCACGCGGATCGGGTTGTTGCGCTTGACCACGCCCTCGATCACCAAACAGCCGGCGATGAGGCCGAATTTCGGCGAACGGAATACTTCGCGCACCGAAGCAAGACCCACGATTTCCTCGCGGATCTCGGGCGAGAGCATGCCAGACAGCGCCTGCTTCACTTCGTTGATGGCATCGTAGATGATGCTGTGATAACGCAACTCGACGCCGTTTTCTTCGGCGAGACGACGCGCCACGCCATCGGCGCGCACGTTGAAGCCGATGACGATCGCACCGGAAGTCAGCGCCAGGTTGACGTCGGACTCGGTGATGCCGCCGACGCCAGCGGCGATGATATTGACCGCCACCTCATTATTGGAAAGCTTGACCAGCGAGTCGCG
>JAITWN010000174.1 GCA_031285245.1 Chromatiales bacterium
GGTGACGCTGGAGTCAGTGAAACCAGCCTCACCCGCCACGCGCAGCCCCGTCGCGCTGCCTATGCAGCGTAAAAAGCGCGGACCGATGCTTGGCTTGGCCTTGCTGCTGGTATTGATCATCGGTGCTGCGGCGATCGCATTTGTCATGCGCGAACATCGCGCCGTGCCTGCAAGCGCAGTGAGTGAAGTTGAGGTGCCCACTGCGGCAGCAGAGGATGATGCGCAGACGTCGGGAGCGCTTGACATCAATGCGTTTGAAAGCGCGCCACCGAGTGAAGAGGCGCCGCCTGCGCCACCGCCGAGCGATGAGCTGGTGCTGCGTTTCAGCGCAGTATCCTGGGTGGAAATTTCCGATGCCAGTGGCAAGCGCCTGGTCTCACGCATGGGAGCGCCGAATGAGGAAATCCGGGTGCAGGGGGAGGCGCCTTTCGAGGTCCTGTTCGGTAACGCGCGCAGCGTGACTTTGGAATACAATGGCAAGCCTTACACGAACATCCCCATTGATCGGCGAGGCGTAGCGAATTTTCGGCTACAGCGGCCGCGTGAGGAATAGGGACGCACCTCCATGAATGGCGATCACCAGATCACGCGACGCAAATCGCGCCAGATTCGTGTTGGCACGGTTGCCGTGGGCGGCGATGCGCCGATCGCGGTGCAGAGCATGACCAACACCGATACCTGCGATGTCGCCGCCACGGTGGCGCAGGTGCGTGCGCTCCAGCAAGCCGGTGCTGATATTGTGCGCATCTCGGTGCCAACCATGGATGCTGCCGAAGCCTTCGGCGCGATCCGTGCGCAGGTCAATATTGCGTTGGTTGCCGACATTCACTTCGATTATCGCATTGCGCTGCGCGTTGCTGAGCTTGGCGTTGATTGCTTGCGCATCAATCCAGGCAACATCGGGCGCGAGGATCGTGTGCGCGCGGTGGTGGAATCAGCGCGTGATCGTGGCATCTCGATTCGCATCGGCGTCAATGCCGGGTCGCTCGAAAAAGATCTGCAATCCAAATACGGCGAGCCGAACGCGCAGGCGCTGATCGAGTCCGCGCTGCGTCATATCGATATTCTCGATCGTCTCGATTTTCAAGAATTCAAAGTCAGCTTGAAAGCATCAGAAATCTTCATGGCGGTCGCAGCCTATCGCGGCATCGCCAGCCAAATCGAGCAACCTTTGCATCTTGGCATCACTGAAGCGGGTGGCCTGCGCTCAGGCACGGTGAAATCAGCGATCGGCATCGGCATGCTGCTCACTGAGGGCATCGGCGACACGATCCGTGTTTCACTCGCTGCTGATCCGGTGGAAGAGATCAAAGTCGGTTTTGACATTCTGAAAAGCCTGCATCTGCGCAGTCGTGGCATCAATCTGATTGCGTGCCCTTCGTGTTCGCGCCAGCAGTTCGATGTCATCGCGACCGTCAATGCGCTCGAAGCGCGGCTTGAAGATATCCGCGAGCCGCTCGATGTTGCTGTTATCGGTTGCGTGGTCAATGGCCCAGGTGAAGCGCGCGAAGCGCATATCGGCTTGACGGGCGGTTCGCCGCATCTGGTGTTTGTCGGCGGCGTGCCTGATCACAAGGTTGGCAGCGAAGAATTGCTCGACGATCTCGAACGCACCATTCGTCGTCGCATCGCCGCCGGGCGTGAGGCGATGGAAAAAAGCGCGTCCTGAACGCGCGCTTCCACTCTTTCGCTCGACCATAAAAAAACTACAGCGACATGGCCAAGCACATCCAGGCAATTCGCGGCATGCATGACGTGCTGCCAGGTGTCGCGCCCGCATGGCGCCGGTTGGAAGAGCGGCTGTGCGCGCTTTCCCGTGCCTACGGCTACGAAGAGATGCGCATGCCGCTGGTGGAGAAGACTGAACTCTTCGTGCGCACCATTGGCGAAGTTACCGACATCGTCGAAAAAGAGATGTACACCTTCGAAGATCTCGGCGGCGACAGTCTCAGTCTGCGTCCTGAAGGTACGGCGAGTTGCGTGCGCGCATGCCTTGAGCATGGTCTGCTGCACAATCAGACTCAGCGCTTGTGGTATCTCGGCCCGATGTTTCGACATGAACGGCCGCAGAAAGGACGCTATCGTCAGTTTCATCAATGGGGCGTAGAGGCTTACGGCTTTGCCGGCCCCGATATCGATGCTGAGCTCATTCTGATGAGCGCGCGTCTGTGGCGCCTGCTCGGCATCGATGGCTTAAAGCTTCAGCTCAATACGCTCGGCACGCCGGTCGCGCGCGCGGCTTATCGCGAAGCGCTGGTGACGCATCTCGAAGCCCATCGTGATCAGCTCGATGCCGACAGTTTGCGGCGCCTTGAAAGCAATCCGCTGCGCGTGCTCGACAGTAAGAATCCGGCGCTGCAGGAAGTCATCGCTGCGGCGCCGAGTTTGATGAACTATCTCGATGAGGAATCGGCCACGCATTTTGCTGAGCTGCGTGCGCTGCTGGATGATGCGGGCGTCGCCTACGAGCTCAATCCGCGTCTGGTGCGCGGTCTCGATTATTACGGCAAGACAGTTTTTGAATGGCAGACCGATCGCCTCGGCGCGCAGGCAACCGTGCTCGCTGGCGGTAGATACGATCGTTTGATCGAACAGCTTGGTGGTGCGCCAACGCCTGCGATCGGTTTCGCGCTTGGTGTCGAGCGTGTACTTGCGCTGCTCGGTGAGGATGAAGATGGCACGCGTGATGCGCCGCATGTCTATCTCATCGTCGCTGGTGCTGCGGCTGAGCGCGAAGGGCGCCGGCTTGCCGAAGCGCTGCGTGATGAACTGCCGGGGCTACGGCTGTGTCAGCACTGCGGTGGTGGCAGTTTCAAGGCGCAGTTTCGCCGCGCTGATCGCAGCGGTGCCACGGCTGCGATCATCCTCGGTGATGATGAACTGGCGCAGGGGCGGGTCAGCGTGAAGTTTTTGCGTGAAGAACGTGCGCAGGCCGACGTGCCGCGCGCGGAGCTGGCAAGGTTTCTGGCGAATATATTGCTCGACGGCGGGCTTGCGCCCGCATGATGATGCCGCGCGCGACACACTTCGCGTGCGTAGACCAACGGCTAAAAGATCGGAGTGAATGCACATGCGTACCGACGAAGAACAAATAGACGATCTCAAGCAATGGTGGAAGAAGTATGGCGGACCGGTGGCAACCGGTCTTGCGGTTGGACTCGCGCTCGTCCTTGGCAGCCGCGCGTGGATGGATTATCGCGAGAATCAGCGCATTTCCGCATCGTCCGAATATGAGCAACTGCGCGGCGAACTCGCGGCGGACAATGTCGATGCGGCGCGCCAGCGTGGCGCGTATCTCATCGATAATTACGCGCGTACGCCTTATGCCGCGCTCGCCGCGTTTGGTCTTGCCAAGATGCATGTGGCGCACGGGGATTTCACTGCGGCGCTCGAGCGTCTGCAGTGGGCACTCGATAACGCTCGCGAGCCGGAGGTGACGCATGTCGCGCGTCTGCGCCTCGCGCGCGTCATGGCCGCCGGTGGAGAGACTGCAGCCGCGCTCACGCTGCTCGATGGCGCCAAGCAAGGAGAATTCGTCGCCGCTTACGAAGAACTGCGCGGCGATCTCTATGCGAGCAGTGGTGATAATGAACGCGCGCGCGCAGCGTATCTGCGTGCGCTCGATCGTCTGAAAGGCGGACCTGGCGCCGATCTGGTGCAGATCAAGCTCGATGATCTCGGCCCTGGAGCGCAGGGGTGAAAATTACCCGTTTGTGGCTTGCGCGCGGCGGCGCCGTATTGATGCCGAGCGCCACGGCACTGATACTCAGCGCTGTGCTGATGCTCACTGCCTGCTCGACGCGTCCGCCAGTGGCTGAGCCGCCAGTGTTGCCGCGCGTCACCACGACGTTCGCGCTGGATTCACTGTGGTTTCGCCAGGCGCAGCCGACGCAGCCCGCAGCGTATCATCAGCCGACTCCCGTCCTGCTTGAAGATCGGATCTATCACGCCGATCGCCCCGAGCGCGTCATCGCTTTCGATGCGCGTAGCGGTCGCGAACTGTGGCGTGTCGATCTGCGCGATGTGAGCACTTCACCGCATGGCGCGGACATCAACACTCGACTTGGCGCAGGCGAGGGCCTCGTGCTCGCG
>JAITWN010000122.1 GCA_031285245.1 Chromatiales bacterium
GAGCACTGATACGCCGAGTGGCAGCAGCAACACATCTGGCAGCAACACCTCTGGCAGCAACACTTCAGGCACTACTACGCGCAACCGCACTTCCTCGACCAGCAGCACGCCGAGCGGGAGCAACACCTCTGGCAGCACCACTGCCAATACCACGCCTGACAGCAGCACTTCCAGCAACAATCCCCCCAGTAACAATCAGGTAAACACGGGAACAGCGTCATTGTCCTGGACTGCTCCGAGCACAAGATTCGACGGTACCCCGCTCAGTCTCAGCCAGATCGCCGGATACCGCGTTTACAGCGGAACCACGAGCAATAGTCTTTCACTGGTCCGCGATCTGAACGACGGCTCAGCCACGAGCTATACCGTCACCAGCCTTGCCGCCGCAACCACCTATTATTTCGCGGTATCGGTCTACGATACCAACGGAAACGAAAGCAGCTATTCCGCGATCGCAAGCAAAAAGATTCCCTGAAAATTCACCAGAAAAAATTAGCGGCGCACTCTCGCCGCAACCATTACGCGTAGCGCTCCTAGGTCGCTACGCGACTTGCACCACCCAGGCAAATCCGGGAAACTTGCCGCACCTTTATCACGTAGCCTCTCGCCTTGAGCACAATCTGCGATTTCCTAGTCATCGGCGGCGGCATCATCGGACTCAATGTCGCGATCGCCATCAAAACGCGCCACCCAGACAACAGCGTCATCTTGATCGACAAAGAGCCTCACCTCGGCGCGCATGCGAGCGGTCGCAACAGCGGTGTGCTTCACGCTGGCTTCTATTACGACGCCAGCAGTCTCAAAGCGCGCTTCTCACGCGATGGCAACAAAGCCATGAAAGACTACTGCGAGTCGCGTGGTCTCTCGATTAATCGCTGCGGGAAATTGGTTGTCGCACGCGACGACAACGAACTCAACGTTCTTATGGAGCTTTATCGTCGCGGGCAGGCCAATCAGGTTGAAGTGCAGCTCGTCGATGAAAAACAGGCCGCTGAAATCGAGCCGCGCGCCAAGGTTTATCAGCAAGCGATCTTTTCCCCAACGACCGCTTCGGTGAATCCCCGTGAAGTCGTCGAATCGCTCACCCGCGATGCCTTCGCGCTCGGCATCACTATTCTCACGGATACGCGCTATGCCGGACACAAAGGAAACACGGTAACGACCTCGCAGGGCAGCATCACAGCAGGCTACATCATCAACACTGCGGGCTTGTATGCGGATCGGATTGCCATGGGTTTCGGCTTTTCAAAAAGCCATCGCATTCTGCCGTTCAAAGGCTTGTACATCTATTCCGACGAACCTGTGGGCGCGCTGCGCACCAACATCTATCCCGTGCCGGACTTGCGCAATCCCTTCCTCGGCGTGCACTTCACGCTCACCGTCGATGGGCATATCAAGATCGGCCCAACAGCCACCCCCGCGTTCTGGCGCGAGCATTACCAAGGCCTCACCAATTTCAACGCCGAGGAAATGTTCGAGATCGTGATGCGCGATCTCGGGCTGATGCTTTCCAATGACTTCGGCTTTCGCAAACTGGCGGTGCATGAGCTGATGAAAAGCTTCAAGCCCGTTATGGTGTCGCAAGCCGCGCAGCTCGCGCGTGGTGTGGAGATCAGCAATTACCAGCGCTGGGCGCCTCCAGGTATTCGGGCCCAACTCTTCGATATCAAGAAGCGCCGACTGGAAACAGATTTCAAATACGAAGGCGACAATCGCTCCTTCCACGTCCTCAACGCAGTGTCACCAGCCTTCACCTGCTCAATTCCCTTCGCCGCTCACCTCGTCGATGAGGTAGAGCGCTTGGCAGGCAGGGGTTAATACAACTCTGTCGCGGCCCACTCATTCTTTCTCTCGAAAAACCTGCTGGGGATTCAGAAAGCTTTTGCGTCGGAAATACCCAAAACCGGATATACGCGTCCTGAAAACTACTGACGGGCACCGCTGACCACCATGCCTGAGGTTCAGTATCTCGGCGCTCTGCCTAGAAAGGTCGTCTTAGCGCACTATCGCCGGCGAGAAGGCGAACGGCATCAACAGACTCGGTGCGCCACTACCATCGCGCGCGATGACCCAAGTGTTGGTAGCTGCAGTTGCATTGACTTCATCGTCGGGCAAGGCGTATATGATGTGATCGTTATCAAGCCATTCGACCTGATCGTCGACATTGCGCGTTTCCGCTGACATCTCGGTTTCTTCGCCCGTCTCCAGATCGAGCACATAGATCTTCCAGATGAAACGCCCAAAGCCATCACCTAGCGCCACACGCCGCTTGAACGCTACTCTCTTGTTATCCGGAGAGAGCGAAGGACATTCAACATCGTCATGAACGATACGCGCATCAAACGTCTGTAAATCCGCCTTGACCATGAAGAAGCGCCCGCCCGTCGCGAGCGTGGCATAGAACTCCTTACCATCACGCGTGAAGGTGATGCCCCAGAAATTGAAATCCTTCCCCTTGAACGGCGCGCCATCCCGAGTCACTTTCAACTTTTCGAGATCCTCAATCACGATCTGCCCTGTCACCGTATCGACGACCGAAGTGCGCGTGGAAAAATCACCGCCTGCATAGGAATGACCCGAGACGAAAACCGTCATGGCTGCCAAGCGACCATCCGGCGACAAGCGCGCACGACTGGGTATTCCAGCCAGCGGGAACGTATACAGAATGTTGAACTCCTGATCGAAGATGGAAGCGCCGTAGGTCGTCAGAATGCCGCGTTTCGCCGCCAGGCATATGCCATGATCCACGGCAAAATACACACGATCACAACTCAGTGGCGTCACGTTTCTGGGCTCATTCAAAGCATCGAGATACGCCAGACTCACTCGCCCGTAGGTCTCCCCCAACGCGGTGCTGCGAAACATCATATACGGGCGAATAGCGCTCGCCTCAGGCGAAGCAGCAACATCTGTTTTAGCAGCAGCCTCATCAGCGGGCGCTGCGACTTCATCAGTTTCATTCGCCTCATCAGCATCAACAGCGTCCGGAAGATTGGTCGCTGCGACCTGCGTGATCGGTATCGAAGCGATTTCAGGCATAGCTACTGATTGCGCGACTTGAACACGCCACCAGGCATAACCGGCAGCGCCCGCGACACATACAACACAGATCGCGATAAAAACCAGCGCCTGACCGGGCCGTCTGCACCCACGGGAATGCCTGTCTTTCGCTTCACGAAGCGGCGGCGTCATGCTCAGCAGATCCTTCTAAACGAAACAATATTGGAAAGGTCGATAACAAGGTAATGCCAAGAGCTACGATGAAAACAAGCAGTGCACTCTCAATCCCCCACCAGTTCCAAATAACGCCAAATAAGATGGAAGCAACAAATCTCGTCAATCCAGTTGCTGTCGTCAGCAAAGCAAAACCACTGGCGCGCAGATCCTCTGGTAAATAAGTACTCGCGAGCGCCATCAGCACACCATCCGTGCAAGCGTAATAAGCGCCGAGCAGTCCCAGGCAGGCAAACGCGGTGACAACACCACCGCTAGGCATCAAGAGACTGAGACTCGCGAGTAACAGCAACACGTATCCCGCAAAATAAACACGAGCACGCCCGATGCGGTCTGCGATCCGACCAGCAGGAATAGCGAGCGCCAGGAAAGTTATCGCTGTCACCACATAGAGCAGAGGAAAAATAGTGATGTCCAAATTCAAACGCTTCTGCAAACCGAGATAGATGAACGAATCCGCTACTGTGCACAACCCAAGCGCTGCGCCCACGAACACGAGCCGCCGCAAGCGCTGACCGCGCAATAATCTAGTAACCTCGACCATCGATACCACGCGCCGCTCGCGGGGAGCCGCTTCGCGCGCATTCTTGACGAAGAACAGCAGCACAGCAAGCCCGATCAGCCCCAAGCTGAAGCTCGCGACGAAAACCACATCGTACATATCCGGCAGCAAGCTCAATAAAGCAAAGGCCACGATCGGCCCTAAGAGCGCGCCGAAGGTATCGAAGGCGCGATGAATGCCGAATGCAAGACCATAGTCACGAGACGCAACACCTTGCGTGAGCAAAGCATCGCGAGGAGCAGTACGAATCCCCTTGCCAATACGATCGAGCAAAATCACGCTGGAGAGAAGCGTCCACACGCTTCCCGCAGCGATCAATCCGAGCTTACACAACGTGGAAAGCCCATAGCCGACTGCCGCGACTTCACGATTCTTGCGCCAGCGATCAGCGAGCACACCGCCCGCCAATCGCGAAAGAAGAGTAGCGCCCTGATAAAGCCCATCGATGAAACCAAACTGAAGCGGCGTGAGATGCAGCGTGAAAATTAGATAGACCGGCAGGATGGATGAAACCATCTCGCTGGAGATATCGGTAAAGAGACTGGTCAGTCCAAGAAAATAAACATTGGGGCCCAGCACCGTCCGGCCGGCGCCACGAAGCTTAGCCAGCTTTTCCGGATCAAGCGGATACATAAATGAAAAAAGAACGGGCGGCAAAGCCGCCCGTGCTGTACGCGTGCGTCAATGAATCACGGAGTGAATACCACATCCACCCAGTAGTTACTGCCGTTATAGCTTTCGGTCGGGAATGCATTTGCCCCATAGCGATACAAACCATTTCCACCACTCTCTCCATTCTGCAGCGCACGTAGCGGGCCTTTGTCTACACCCGTGCTCGTGAAATAGCTGCTCGTCGCTGAGTAATAGCCCACGGGAGTATGATACGACACCACGTACACCGTACCCGCCGTCACTGCTATCGGCGTTGCCAGCGTCGCTTCCTGCCAGCCGGAAACCGTTTCACTGGCGAACGTCACTCGACCAAGCACCGTTCCGCTCGCCGACCACAAGCTGCCGGTATGCGTTCCAGTGTTCTGACTCGACTTGTAGAAACGGATCGCCGTGATATAGCCATTCTGACTGGCGCGGAACTTCATGCCGAGCTCGATCGCGCCGGGATCATCGTCACTCGCCAGTAGCGCGGGCTGCGCCGCAGCATCCCAGATGCTGCAAGGACACAGATTAGCCGCAGCAGTAGTGAAGCTCCATGAGACATTCGCTGCGAGCGCATTGCCCACCGCATCCGTGATCCGCGAACCCGTTGCACCACCACGCAAAGTGGCCGTATACGTCGCACTCGACGCCAGCGCGCTGAGCGGCGAGAGCCGCGCCATCTTCTGGCCCGCATCATAGGTGATCTGCGCCGACACCAGGTTGTTACCCGCATCCCGCAGTTCGAATGTCAGATCGCTCACTGTCACTGGATCCAGCGACTCGCTGAAGCTCGCCGTCACTTGCGCAGTCGTTGACACACCGGTCGCACTTGCTGCCGGCACTCTTCCCGTCACTTTTGGCGGCGTGACATCCACTCCACCACCAGCCGCAGCCGCGGGACTGAACACTACATCGACCCAGTAGTTACTACTGTTGAACGTATCGCTCGGGAAAGCGATGGCGCCATAACGATACAGACCGTTTCCGCCGCTCTCTCCGTTCTTCAGCGCATGCAGCGGACCGCTGTCCACACCTGTGGTCACGAAGTAACCGCTCGTCGATGAGTAATAACCCACCGGCGCGTGATACGACACCACGTACACCACACCGGCTGTTACTGCCACTGGCGTTGCCAGCATCGCCTCCTGCCAACCGGAGGCTGTTTCGCCAGTGAACGTCACCTGGCTGAGCAATGCGCCATTCGCTGACCACAAACTACCCGTGTGTATTCCAGTGTTCTGGCTCGACTTATAGAAACGGATACCGGTGATGCTACCATCCTCAGTAGCTAGGAATTTCATGCCGAGTTCAATGCCAAGGCTGGCCGCGTCGTCATCATGAGTCGCCAACACTGCCGGCAACGCCGTACCATCCCAGACGCTACACGGACACTCACTGGCATTCTTGATCGGACCAATTGCCGCACTTACCACCGCCGTACCCGTCAACACGCCCGTCGTTGCCACTGGCGTCACTTCGAAAGTGATGTTCGCGCCGACATCCGCCGTCACCAGCGTGTAAGTCTTCGCGCTCGCGCCGGTGATCACTGTGCCATTCCGACGCCAGCGGAAAGTCGATGTACCTTC
>JAITWN010000209.1 GCA_031285245.1 Chromatiales bacterium
GAATCCTCATAGCCAAGCTCACGGGCAAGTGCCTGCTGGTGATCGAACAGCAAGCGGTTTTCGTCACGGCCGCTCTGTAGATGCAGGCCGTAGCGCACTTTCCACAGAAAATCCCGACACGTGAGCAGTTCACTGCGCTCCTGCGCACAGAGAAAACCGCGCGCTGCGAGCTCATCGAGGTTGCTGGTGCCGAAGTGGCGCTGCGCTATCCATGCGATGGTTTGCAGGTCGCGCAATCCGCCCGGGCCTTCTTTGACATTCGGTTCGAGGTTATAGGCGGTGTCGTGATATTTGCGATGCCGCGCTGCGCGCTCACTCAGTTTGGCGCGATAAAAAGCTTCGGCAGGCCATAACTGTGGCGGCGTAGTGCGTGCCTGCATGGCATTGAAAAGCGTCTGCGCACCGGCGAGCAGACGCGCTTCCATCAGGTTGGTGGCGATGCTCACATCCTGATGCGCTTCCTGCACGCATTCTTCGATAGTGCGCACGCTGTGACTGACTTTGATGCCAATATCCCAAAGGAAAGCCAGCAGGCTTTCGATGCCGCCATCTTCACGCTTGGTTTCAGGCGTGCAGAGAATGAGTAGGTCGATGTCGGAATGTGGATGCAGTTCGCCGCGTCCATAGCCGCCGACGGCGGCGAGCGCTATGTCGATAGTGCTCACCGGCATAATGCGATCCCAGGCGCGAATCAGCAGTTCGTCGATGTACCAAGCGCGCTGATGAACGAGCTGAGCCGCCGGCGTGCCGTGATGAAAACGATCTTCCAGCGCATCGTCCACGGTGCGTAGCGCATGGCGAAAGAGCTGGATGGGTGTTGCGGTACCGGCGAGGGCGCGATCGAAGGAGCTGGTGAAGAAAAGTTGCAGATCGGTGAGCTGCGTTGCCGCAAGTCCGTGCTGATCAGCCATTGATGTCGCTCTTAAAGATCAGCTCCGGGCGTGCGTGTCAGTACTTCGAAGCCACCATCGGTCACCAGCACCGTATGCTCCCATTGCGCTGACAGGCTGCGGTCCTTGGTGATGACGGTCCAGCCATCGGGGAGCAGTTTCACGAAACGCTTGCCGGCGTTCACCATCGGCTCGATGGTGAACGTCATGCCGGGTTCGAGCACGATGCCGGTGCCTGGGCTGCCATAGTGCAGAACCTGCGGCTCTTCATGAAAGACTCTGCCGATGCCGTGCCCGCAGTATTCGCGTACCACCGACATGCCGTGACTCTCGGCATGTCGCTGCATGGCGTGGCCGAGATCGCCGAGGTGCACACCAGGGCGCACCATTTCGATGCCGATGCACATACATTCATAAGCGATCTGCGTGACCCGGCGCGCGAGGACTGAGGGCTTGCCGGCGAAGAACATCTTGCTGGTGTCACCGTGCCAGCCATCTTTGATGACGGTGATATCGAGATTGACGATGTCGCCATCCTTGAGTGCGCGCGGGCCGGGAATGCCGTGACAGACTTGATGATTGACTGATGCGCAGATCGATTTCGGAAAGCCGTGATAGTTGAGCGGTGCGGGCACTGCGTGCTGCACGCGGGTGATGTGATCGTGGCAGATGCGGTCGAGTTCTTCGGTGGTCACGCCGGGGCGGACGTGCTCGCGCACGATGTCCAGTACTTCGGCGGCGAGGCGGCCCGCGGTCCGCATCCCTTCGATTTCGCTGCCTGTCTTGATGTGAATGCCCATGGTCTCGTCGCTGGTATCCCGGCATGGCCGGTAAATGTGAGAGGCTCGTGTTTGTCCGCGCTTTGCAAGCTTAGGAGCCGCTGAAAAAACCTTCGTCATTGCGAGGCGAAGCCGAAGCAATCCATGGTCGTCTGGATTGCCCCAGGGATCGTCTCAGGACTAACGCCCCTCGCAATGACGAAAGTCGGAATGGTGCTGGCGGCTTTTACTGTCTTGTTGCGCTTGATAATTCGGCGAAATCGCGGGCTATGGTAGCGTGAACGGGCGTGGAACTGTAGCGCTTGGGTGTTAAGCCCCGGGGAATTTGTGCGGCGCTGGCGCTTATGGTATAAAGCGCGCGCAACGTATTATAAATAAAGTAGTTCTGGACTAAAGTATAATACGTCGCTTCCGCTCCGGCGGAACAATACACACATATGCTGTAACAGCGCATCGGGGTGCCCGCTCGCGGGTCGAGGTGCGTGAGGCATATGGAGGCTCAACCCGATCAGGAGTTTATGACATGGCAAACGTTACCATGCGCCAGATGCTGGAAGCTGGCGTGCATTTCGGCCATCAGGCCCGTTACTGGAATCCCAAGATGGCTCCCTATATCTACGGGGAGCGCAGCAAGATTCACATCATCAATCTTGAAACCACGCTGCCGCACTTCAACGATGCGATGAATTTCATCGGTCGTCTGGTGGCGAAGAAGGGCACCGTGTTGTTCGTCGGCACCAAGCGCGCCGCGTGTGACATCATGCAGCAGGAAGCCCGTCGTTGTGGCATGCCCTATGTCAACGAGCGTTGGATGGGCGGCATGATGACCAACTTCAAAACGGTCAAGCAGTCGATCAAGCGCCTCAAGGAACTCGAAGCCCTGTTTGAAGAAGGCGGCGGTTCTGATCGCGTCAACAAGAAAGAAGGTCTCAAACTGCGTCGCGAGCTCGATAAGCTCGAGCGCAACCTCGGCGGTATCAAAGACATCGGCGCGCTGCCCGATGCGCTGTTCGTCATCGATGTCGGTCACGAGAAGATCGCGGTCAGCGAAGCGCGCAAGCTTGGTATTCCGGTGATCGGCGTGGTCGACACCAACAACAGCCCCGACGGCATTGATTACGTCATCCCTGGCAACGACGACGCCATTCGCGCGGTGACGCTGTATGCGCGCGCTGCTGCCGATGCCGTGCTCGAAAGTCGCAGCGCCGCACTGCAAGTGGATGCCGATGAATTCGTCGAGGTCGACGAAGCCGGTGGCCCGGCAGCGACTGAGCGTCGAGGCGCCAAGAAGCCGGTGAAGAAAGTATCGGTAAAGCGCAAGGCGGGGCGTGGCGATGCTGACGGCGCCGATGACGATGCAGCGAGCGGCGATGATTCCGGCAGTGGCGCTGGCCGCAATCGTTCCCGCGCGGGACGCTGAACCGCGTCTTGAAGGAGGACACGAATCATGAGTAAAGAAATTTCAGCGGCATTGGTAAAGGAGCTGCGTGAACGCACCGGCTCTGGCTTGATGGAATGCAAACGCGCGCTGGTCGATACCTCGGGCGATGTCGAGGCGGCCATCGAGCTGATGCGCAAGCAAGGTTTGGTGAAAGCAGACAAGAAGGCCGGACGCATTGCTGCCGAAGGCCGCATCGTGCTCAAGATGAGCGCCGATGGCAAAGTCGGCGCCATGGCCGAAATCAACTGCGAGACGGATTTCGTCGCCAAAGCGGATGACTTCATCGGCTTTGCCGATCGCGTGTTGGCGCGTGCGCTCGAAGCACGCATCTCGGATGTCGAGCAGCTTCTCGCTGCGCCGTCAGAGGCTGGCGGTGCGGTGACGATCGATACCGTGCGCCGCGAGCTGGTGGCAAAGATCGGTGAGAATGTCGCCATCCGTCGCATTGCGCTATTTCAGGGCGATGTCGTTGCCGGCTATCTGCATGGTACTCGCATCGGTGTGTTGGTTGATATGAAGGGCGGTGATGCCACGCTCGCGCGTGATATCGCCATGCACGTTGCCGCCAGCAAGCCGGTTGCCATCGATGAAAATCAGGTGCCGGCCGAGCTGATCGCGCATGAGCGTGAAATCTTCGTCGCCCAGGCGAGCGAAAGCGGCAAGCCGCCGGAGATCGTCGAAAAGATGGTCGCTGGCCGCATCAAGAAATTCCTTGCCGAAACCACGCTGGTCGGTCAGCCGTTCGTGAAAGACCCCGACACCACGGTGGGCAAGCTGCTCACCGGCGCCAAGGCCAGCGTGACGCGTTTCACGCGCTTCGAGGTGGGTGAAGGCATCGAGAAAGTAACGGCGGATTTCGCTGCGGAAGTGATGGCGCAGGTGCGCGGAGGCTAACCCCGTGAGTGAAGACGCGCAGAGCGCAGTATCAGGGCCTCCTTATCGTCGTATCCTGCTGAAACTCAGCGGGGAGGCGTTGATGGGGAGCGATGCCTATGGCATCAATCCCGGCGTTGTGCAGCGTGTAGCGATGGAAATCAAAAGCCTGGTCGATGATGGCATCCAGGTGGCGATGGTCATCGGTGGCGGCAACATCTTTCGCGGCATTCAACTTGCCAAGGGCGGTGTTGATCGCGTCACCGGTGACCACATGGGTATGCTGGCGACAGTGATCAACGCGCTCGCGATCCAAGATGGCCTCGAACACTACGGCATGCGCGTGCGCGTGATGTCGGCGATCCAGATTCACGAGATCTGCGAAGACTACATCCGCCGCCGCGCCGTCCGTCATCTGGAAAAAGGACGGGTAGTGGTTTTCGCTGCCGGCACGGGTAATCCTTTCTTCTCCACCGACTCCGCCGCGAGTCTACGCGGTATCGAAATCGGCGCCGATGTGGTGCTGAAGGCGACTAAAGTCGATGGTGTGTATTCCGCGGATCCGAAGAAAGATCCGAGTGCTGTGTTCTACGATCGCTTGACCTACGATGAAGTGCTCAAGCGCCGGCTGGATGTGATGGACGCCACCGCCATCGTGCTGTGCCGTGACAATCGCATGCCGCTGCGCGTTTTCAATATCAATAAGCCGGGTGCGCTGCGCCGGGTGGTGATGGAAGGAAACGAAGGGACGATCGTCGAGGAGGCCTGATGATCAACGATATCAAGAAAGATGCCGAACTGCGCATGGGCAAGAGCATCGATGCTCTGAAGCAGGAACTGTCCAAGGTTCGTACCGGCCGCGCGCATACCAGTTTGCTCGATCACATCCGCGTGCCTTATTACGGCAGCGACGTACCGCTCAGTCAGGTCGCCACCGTCAGCGTGACGGATGCGCGCATGCTGACCGTGACTCCGTGGGAAAAAAACATGGTGACTGCAGTGGAGAAAGCGATTACCAGCTCGGATCTCGGGCTAAATCCTTCCACCGCCGGTAATGCCATTCGCGTGGTTCTGCCGATGCTCACCGAAGAGCGTCGCCGAGATATGACCAAGATCGTGCGCGGGGAAGCGGAAACCGCGCGTGTTGCAATCCGTAACCTTCGCCGCGAGGCGATCAACAGTGTGAAGGAGCTTCTCAAAGAGAAGGAAATTGGCGAAGACGATGATCGCAAAGCGCAGGATGACATCCAGAAGCTGACCGATCGCTACATCGCCACTGTTGAGAAGGTTCTGCAGGAAAAAGAAGCGGACCTGATGGAAGTCTGACGGGGGTCTCCCCGCGCGTGAGGCCTCTCGCGAAACAGCTGTGTGTTGGCAGCTCGTAGGTTGAGCTTCACGAGTAGCTAGAGGTCGCTGTCTCGTGTCACCTGACGAGACCCGCTCTTCGCCATCCTGGCCGCTCGTACGCCGCCTTCCCTGGCGGCGTACGGTCTCGTCAGGTGACATGGCGACAACGACCCTCAGGGTTTGGTGTTTGGGCTCGTATTCCGACGTCTTCCCCCTTATGTCAGGAGGCAAAGGAAGTGCTGTTCCGTAAGATGCCCGCATCTGAAGTTGCTGTGTCCACCAGCGGGGGGCGGGTACCCGCGCACGTCGCTATCATCATGGATGGCAATGGCCGCTGGGCCGAGCGGCGTCATCTTCCTCGGATTGCCGGTCATCACGCCGGCAGCGAAACAGTGCGCGAAATCGTTCGCGCCTGCGTGCGCAAGAACATTGGCGTTCTCACCTTGTTTGCCTTCAGTAGTGAAAACTGGCGTCGTCCCGAACGTGAGGTGTCGCTGCTCCTTGATTTGCTGCTGAGCTCCCTGCGCCGTGAAGTCGATGAGCTGCGCCGTAATGGTGTGCGGCTGCGCTTCATCGGTGATCGTTCGATTTTTGCTGCGACGCTGCGCGAGAGCATGGGAGAAGCCGAGCGCCTGACCGAACCGAACACCGGCTTGCTGCTGATCATTGCGCTCAACTACGGCGGGCGCTGGGATATCGCGCAGGCGATGCGCACTATCGCGCGTGAGGTGCAAAGTGGCGCGCTCAGCGCATCGAAGATCGATGAGCAAACGATCGATGATCATCTGTCGCTGAGCGGCGTGCCTGAGCCCGATCTTTTCATCCGCACCGGTGGCGAGCAGCGCATCAGCAATTTTCTGCTGTGGAATCTCGCCTACACTGAACTCTATTTCACTGACGTGCTGTGGCCTGATTTCAACGAGCAGGCTTTCGAGACGGCGCTCGCATCTTTTGCCTGCCGCCAGCGGCGCTTTGGCCGCACGGGAGATCAGCTCGAACAGGTGCAGGGTGCTTAAGCAGCGCCTGATTACCATTGCGCTGTTGCTGCCGTTCTTCGTCTGGGGAATTTTCGGACTATCGACGCCGCATTTCGCGTTATTGCTGGCCGCCATGGTTCTGCTCGGCGCTTGGGAGTGGGCGGCGCTGATGGGGCTCTCACACCTGCGTCGTCTGCCTTATCTCATCGGCGTGATCTTTGCCATGATGGCATGCGCTTGGCTGATAGCCCAGCCAGTGCCGCGCATGATCCTGCTGGTCTTCATGCTGATTTGGTGGATATTCGCGCTGTGGCTGATTCGCGACTTTCAGCGCGAGGACCGTGTGCCGGTGTGGATGCTGGGTGGCGGCCGTGCGGGTGGTCATCCCGCGCACCCTTGGCTCTTCGGACTGCTGGGGTTCATCGTACTGGTGCCGTGCTGGGCGGTGATAACGTTCCTGCATGGTGGCATCGATGGCAGCGGCAGGGCGCTCGTCTTCATGTTGATGTTGCTGGTGTGGGGCGCGGACAGCGGCGCTTATATCGTCGGGCGGCTCTGGGGACGAACGCGTCTTGCCGCACATGTGAGTCCGGGCAAAACCTGGGAAGGTGTCTACGGTGCGCTTGCTGCCGCAGTGATGAT
>JAITWN010000127.1 GCA_031285245.1 Chromatiales bacterium
GACGTACAACAACGAAAGACCGAACATGGCGCTAGGCGGCATCACGCCCAGGCAGAAGCTGGCAATGGCCGCATGACCATTTTCCACTTCTGAGCCCCGCTAAGAACGGGGGGATTACCGCCCCATCTATAAACCAGGAACGCGCAACTTCAGGGCAGGTTGAAAAGAATTTCGGTCAGCGCTGCAATTTCCACTGGTTTGACCAGATGATAATCGAAACCAGCCTCACGGCTGCGGCGACGGTCGCTCTGCTGGCCCCAACCAGTCAGCGCAATAATGGTGATCTCGATCCCACCACGCTGAGCACGCAAACGCTGGCACACTTCATAGCCATCCATTTTCGGCATTCCGATATCGAGCAGAACTACCTCGGGACGACGCTTCGCAGCAAGCTCAATGGCCTCTTCGCCACTGTAGGCAACACATATCTCATGGCCAAGCATCGTGAGCAGCGCTGCCAGACTATCGGCGTTGTCGCGCAGATCATCGACTACCATGATGAAACGCCCTGTTGCTCCAACGCAGACTCCACCATCTTTCACGGGAATCTCGCCCGCATCGATCAACGGCAGTTTCACAATGAACTTGCTGCCCTGGTTCAATCCCTTGCTATATGTCTCAAGGCTACCTCCATGCAGGCTGACCAGACCATACGCCAAAGACAAGCCAATACCCAAACCACCCTTTGACCTCTCTAGAGGACCCTCGCCGCGCATAAACATATCAAATAGTCTCGACATCATTTCCGGCGAGATACCAATGCCGTTGTCGATCACCGAAACCAACACCTCATTGCCGCAACGCTCAGCATGAATCTTGATCTGCCCGAAAGGCTCGGTGTATTTGGCGGCATTGCTGAGCAGATTGGAAAACACCTGAACTATCCGCACCGAGTCGACATACAGATAGATCGGCTCAACAGGCATCAAGACGGTGAGACAATGCTGGCCAGACTCGATCAACGGACGGCTGGTCTCGATTGCACTATTTACCAAAACGGACAGATCCACGTAATCCCGGTGCAGATCCAGTTTGTTATAGGAAATCCGGGAGACATCCAGCAGATCATCGAGTAGGCACGCCATGTGACGAATTTGACGTTCGATGATTTCCTGATGGCAACGCACATCGGGATCTGCCCACTCTTTCATCAGCAGAATCTCGATAGAGCTACGAATGGGTGCAAGCGGATTACGCAATTCATGCGCAAGCGTGGCAAGAAACTCATCCTTGCGCCGATCGGCGTCTTTGAGAATATCTTCCATGCGCTTGCGCTCCGTCATATCCACCAATGCCGCAAGTGTTCCGCGCACATCTCCCGCTTCATCAAAGAGCGGTACCACGCTCATGTATTTCGATTTAACTCTCCCGTCATCAAATACCAATTCCAGCATTTCATCTGTTATGGACATGCCGCTTCTCAAAACACGTTGCAGCGGCGCCTCATGATCAGTGAGACATATCCCATCGCGAAATATACGAAACGGCAATTTCTTGAGATCGGATTCGGTGAGAACAAGCTTTCCCTCTGGCGCTTCAAGCAGAGCAGCGGCGGCCGGGTTCAGTGTGACTCTGCTGCACTGCGAATCATGAACGATTAGTACGCCGACTGGCAGCAGGTTAAACAAGGCATTAAGCTCTTCAACCCGCCGGCGCAAGCCATCACGCAAATCAGAAATATCTCGTTCACGGATTTTTCGGTCTGTGATATCAACGCAGACGCCTATCATCCTCGCCGACGCACCTCCGAATTCCCGGAAAACTCTACCGCTCTCCTCGATCCAGCGGACTGTGCCGTCGGGCATCACAATGCGGTACTCCATGTGATGGTGGCTTGAGCGCTTTACTGCCATATCAAGCGATGCAAGCACAGACGACCTATCAGGAGGATAGATACTGGACTGATAAGCGGAAAAAATGCCGGGGAAAGCTCCTACCTCGTAGCCATACAAAATTTCCATGCGAGAACACCAGTTCATGCAACCGCTGGCGACATTCCACTCCCAGGCACCCATACGACCGGCTTCGAATCCAAGCAGAAGTCGACGCTCATTTTCGGTAAGCATGCGTTTGATTAAGCGTTGCTCCTGAATATCAATCATCATCTGTTCCACACTCTCGCGCATGCTCTCCTGCTCACGGTATCGCACGACAGCATGGAATACGTGGTTTGCGACACTGCTTGCTATATCAATCTCATCTTCACTGAAAATACGCCCTGCCTCACTGCTGACGATCAGATACCCGACCGTATCATCGCCCGCACCGATCGGCACAAAACAGACCAAGTCGATCTCCTCTTCCACCTTCATCATGTGTCCGAAAATATTCGAAAATCTCTGCACTAATGCCGCATTAGAGCCCACGCAGCGCGAAATATTTTTCAGATAGACTTCCAGACAGAGGCAAGATTTCGGAGATAGCCCTGTCACTGCCACGCAGCGCGCAGGCCGGCCTGCCTCCAATAAAACCACTGCGACATGCCGACTCTGCATGATAGCAACTATCGCATCCAGCGATGCCATCCAAATATCAGAAAGCGACTCCGCGCGATTCAGGCGATCTAGTAGCTCATAGAGAATTTTGAAACGAGAGAGAGGAGGTTGCGCAGAAGCGCTACCATCCGGATGATCCGAAGGGTTCTGGACCGAAGATAGAATTTTGGACACGGGGCGATCCCACAAGAAAATTTGGATTATTCTACCAGCCCATAGAGAGCTAAAAAATCCACTAGAAAACTCGCAAAAAATCGCTGTTTCTAGTATCAGGGATACATATAACTACTTACGACTGTATTCTTCGATTTGCACTCGCGCTCGTTCGGCTACAATGAGCGCTCACATCACCAGGGACGCTGGGCAGGATGCTGAAGCATACCTCTTGGCGATTGGCGTGCCGCGACATCAAGGATGATAAGCGCATGCTCAACTTTCTCGATCTCGTTCATTTTTCCATCGTTGCCCTACTGGGCAGCACCATACTGCTGATAGCGCTGGGGCATCGCGTCCGCACGACACACGCGCTGACCTCATTGCTATACCTGGCTGCCATACTGGCACTGAGCCAGGCTTTTTTAAGTTACGCGCTGAATGCACCACCAGAGCCCAGTTCACTCGTCTGCGCTCTGCTCATAGGCATTGCGGTGATTCTTCTCGCACGCAACTGGAATGCTGTTGGCCAGATCTGCTTTGCCATGGCTCTGCTATGCGTGATCAGCTACCTCGCTTACGTGATCAATGTCACTGTCATATCCGCTCCTGGACCGCTGCTGATCACGCTTGCCGCATCGGCTCTAGCGCTGATCGCCGCTTCTCTGGTGCTGATGATCGTGCATACTTTCGAAATCATCGATGTCCTCTGCCGCGTCACTTGGCGTCGATGCTTTACGCCGCAACCATCCTCCGGATACACACCGAAGATCTCTCTTCACGTACCTGCCTACAATGAACCGCCGGAACTGGTGATGCGCACGCTCGATGCGCTCGCCGCACTCGATTATTCGCATTACGAAGTCATCGTCGTCGATGACAACACCAGTGATCCACACATGTGGAATCCCGTTCGCGAGCACTGTCAGACACTAGGATTTCGCTTCGTTCATCTCCACAACTGGCCCGGATACAAATCGGGGGCGCTCAACTTTGCACTGTCGCTGGCAGCGCCGGATGCAGAAATCATCGGCGTCATCGATGCTGACTACATCGTCGAGAAAAACTATCTCAGCGATCTGGTCGGATTCTTCCGCAATCCAAAAATCGCCTTCGTACAGACACCACAGGATTATCGCGAGATCACCGGCAATCGCTATGCACTCGCGCTCTATCGTTCGTATCAATACTTCTTCAAGCTCTCCATGGCTTCTCGCAACGAGCGCAATGGTATTATTTTCACCGGCACCATGGGGTTGATCAGAAAATCAGCACTCGCACAGGTCAGCGGCTGGGATGAGTGGTGCATCACTGAGGATGCTGAAGTCGCGCTCAAGCTCCTCAATCTCGGCTATGAATCGGTTTATATCGATCAATCCTATGGGCGCGGACTGATGCCACTCACCTTTGAAGACCTGAGAAGTCAGCGCTTTCGCTGGGCATTTGGCGGCATGCAGGTACTGCGTTTGCACTGGAAGAAACTGCTGCCTGGCTCACGCTTGTGGGATCGCGATGGCAAACTGACCTTCGGACAGAAGTTCGACTTCTGGTCAGGCGCACTACAGTGGCTGAATGATCCGCTGACTTTTCTCTTCACCGCAGTGCTGCTCGCCTGCGCGGTGAGCTTCACGCTCGGGCAACCCGTGCTGCTGCAACCAGTGGCTACTAGCATCATCTTCATGCCGTTTCTGTTCATCGCTTTTGGCATGCTCAAGATGCTCTGGGCGCTACGACAGCGATTGCATTGCTCGCTCACTGAGGCCTACCACGCTTTCCTGGTTCTGATGAGTTTGACCTGGGTCGTCACGATGGCCTGCACGCTCGGCTTGCTCAGAAAGCACGGACGCTTTCTGCGCACGCCGAAATACATCGAAGGCCGCGTCGGCAACACGCTGCGCGTGATTCGCAGCGAATGTCTGGTGATGACGGTAGTGCTAGCCATAGTAGCTTGGGTGAGCTGGTACGCGCCGACCGGCCCAGTGAAGCACGTGTTGTGCGGCTTGCTGCTATGGCAGGTCTATATTTACAGCGCGGCTTTCGTGGTCAACCGCTGGAGCATGCAAAGCGCGAGCGATACCGCCTCAGAAGAACGCGGACAGCTCCAGCCCACCATAAGCCGCATTCTCCCGGTTGGGACTGCGCTGATAGCCCAGGCTGAATCCCAAGCGCCCCACGCCAGCTCTAACATTGAAGAGCAGACCAGCGCCGTAGCTATGCACGTTTTCGCCGCTCATGCC
>JAITWN010000210.1 GCA_031285245.1 Chromatiales bacterium
TCCCGGCCCTGCCTCGAAGGGTCTGCTGAGGCTTCAAGAAAACTTCTGTTTTTCTCTCGAATGCACCGCAATGCCTAGAGCGGTGCCCGTTACGCAGAAGTCTCGTCATTGCGAGACGAAGCTATGGATTGCCGCAATGACGGAGGTTTTTCAGAAGTGCCTTAAGCTCCTGCGGGCGTAATCATCAGCAGCGCAGCAAGGACGCGGCGCCGATCCGTCATGAGGAAGTTATAAGTACGGCAGGCTGATCCGGTATCCATCACTTCTACACCAACGCCAAGGCGCGTGAGTCCAGCATAGAGACGCGGTGAGGGATGGCGCAGGCGCACGCCGGTACCGAGCAGCACGACCTCAGGTTCATAGGGCGCAATCAGATCGAAATGCTCTGGCAGCAGCGCGTCCCAATCCTGCGGTGGCCAGTCGGTGCGCAGCATCTCGGGCATGATGAGCAGACTGCTGCGCACGATTTCACGGCGCAGCGCGGGCACCGCTTGCGTGGCCTGGGTCTCGTCCACCGTGCGCGCATCGAAGCGGCGCGGAATGATGACAGTGATTTCTCCCTCACCATACGAAAGGATGTTGTGACTGGCGGTATCGGTGTCGCGGTTGATCTGCATGCGCTGCTCCGTTGATGGCAGTCAGCTTACTCCAAGGGCAGGTGAGAATGAAGGCCGCGCCCTTGCCTGTAACCGCACAATAGCCCGATAATGGCACGCTATTTTTGCACTGGAACCCAGCATGAAAGACGATTTCGCGAGAATCAATCGCCTGCCCCCTTATGTCTTCAACATCGTCAATGATCTGAAGGCGAAGGCGCGCGCACGCGGCGAAGACATCATCGATTTCGGCATGGGTAATCCCGATCAGCCGACGCCGCAGCACATCGTCGATAAGATGATCGAGGTTACTCAGCGCGAAAATACGCATCGTTACTCGGTATCGCGCGGTATCCCGCGTCTGCGTCGCGCGATCTGCCGTTGGTACAAACAGCGCTTCGATGTCGATCTCGATCAGGAGAGCGAAGCCATCGTCACCATCGGCTCGAAAGAAGGTCTCGTCCATCTCGCGCTCGCAACCGTTGGCCCGGGCGATGCGGTGCTGGTGCCGAATCCTGCTTATCCCGTGCATCCCTATGGTTTCGTCATCGCTGGCGCGGATATCCGTCATGTGCCGCTGGTGCCGGGCATCGATTTCTTCGAGGAATTGGTCAAAGCCATTCGCGATTCTTGGCCGAAGCCTAAAATGCTGGTGCTGAATTTCCCCGGCAATCCCACTACACAGTGCGTCGAACTGCCGTTCTTCGAGAAAGTGATCGAGATCGCGCGCGAGCATCAAGTGTGGGTGGTGCATGATCTCGCCTACGCGGACCTCGCATTCGATGGCTACAAAGCGCCGTCGATCTTGCAAGTGCCGGGCGCGAAGGATATCGCGGTCGAATTCTTTACGCTCTCTAAGAGCTACAACATGCCGGGCTGGCGTGTTGGTTTCATGTGCGGCAATCCGACGCTCGTTGCCGCGCTCGCGCGCATCAAATCCTACCTTGATTACGGCATGTTCACGCCGATTCAGGTGGCAGCGATTGCTGCGCTCGAAGGTCCGCAGGATTGCGTGAAGGAAATTTCCGAACTCTATCGCGTGCGCCGCGACATCTTGTGCGAAGGGTTGAACGCCATCGGCTGGGAAGTCGAGAAACCCAAGGCGACCATGTTCGTGTGGGCGCGCATTCCCGAGCAGTATCGTCATCTCGGCTCACTCGAATTCGCCAAGAAGCTGTTGCAGGATGCCAAGGTCGCCGTGTCGCCCGGCATCGGTTTCGGTGAATACGGCGATGATCACGTGCGCTTCGGTTTGATCGAGAACGAACATCGCACGCGCCAAGCGGTGCGCGGCATCCGCCAGATGTTCCGCAAAGATGCGAGCCTCAAGGCGGCATCGGCATGAGCGCGCTCGAACCCGTACGCGTAGGTCTGCTTGGCCTTGGCACTGTGGGTGGTGGCGTCGTCAATGTGCTCGCGCGCAATCAGCACGAAATCGCGCGCCGCGCCGGTCGCGGCATCGCCATCACTCATGGCGCTGCACGCGAGAACGTTTTCCCCGGCGTTGATACGCGCGGCATCACTATCACGCAAGATCCCTGGGATGTCGTCAACGATCCTGATGTCGGCATCATCGTCGAGCTGATCGGCGGTTATTCGCCGGCGCGCGAACTGGTGCTGCGTGCGATCGAGCAGGGCAAGCATGTGGTCACCGCCAACAAGGCGCTGATCGCGCGTCATGGCAATGAGCTCTTTGCCGTAGCCCGTGAGCGCGGTGTCATGATCGCTTTTGAAGCGGCGGTGGCGGGCGGTATTCCAATCATCAAAGCTTTGCGCGAAGGCCTTGCTGCCAATCGCATCGAATGGGCCGCGGGAATCATCAACGGTACGACCAATTTCATTCTGAGCGAAATGCGCGACAAGGGTCGAAGCTTCGTCGATGTGCTCGCCGAAGCGCAGAAGCTCGGTTACGCCGAAGCCGATCCGACCTTTGACATCGAAGGCATCGACGCCGCGCATAAGCTGACCATCATCGCTTCGATCGCCTTTGGTATTCCTTTGCAGTTCGACAAGGTTTACACCGAAGGCATCGGCGCTATCACCGGTGAAGATGTTGCTTATGCTGAAGCGCTCGGCTATCGCATCAAGCATCTCGGTTTCACGCGCCGCACCGATCGCGGTGTCGAGCTGCGCGTGCATCCAACGCTGATTGCGCATCGTCGTTTGATTGCGAATGTCGATGGCGTGATGAACGCGGTGCTAGTCAAAGGCGATGCCGCTGGACCAACGCTCTATTACGGCGCGGGCGCGGGCCGCGAGCCGACGGCATCCGCAGTGATCGCCGATCTCGTCGATGTCACGCGCACGCTCACGGCGAATCCGGGCAATCGCGTGCCGCATCTCGCGTTCCAGCCTGATCGCTTGTCTGATATCGCTGTGCTGCCGATCGATGAGGTGGAAACGGCTTATTATTTGCGCATGCGCGCAGCCGATCGCCCAGGCGTGATGGCGGAAGTCTGCCAGCTTCTCGCCGCGCAGGGTATCAGCATCGAAGCCGTGGTGCAGAAAGAACCTGTCGATGGCGCGCATGAAGTGACCATCATCATGCTCACGCATCGCGTGCGCGAGAGCAGCATGAATGCGGCGATTCGAGGCATCGAAGGGCTGCAATCGATCGACAGCAAAGTGCATCGTATTCGCCTTGAAAGCATGGCTTGAACGCATGAAGCAGATCGGCATGTGCACACTTGCGCTGCCGATCTGTGGCTTCTTTAAATCTTACTGACTAGAAACTCGCACGGTACCCCATGTCGACTTCGCTTCGTTACACCGGTTTGATCCAGAAATATCGCAACCGTCTTCCCGTTGGTCCGAACACGCGTTTGATAAGCCTCGGTGAAGGCAACACGCCACTCATCCGTTTGCACAACCTGCTGGAAGCCGAAGGCGTCGAAGCCGAGCTCTACGTAAAATACGAAGGCTTGAACCCCACCGGTTCCTTCAAAGATCGCGGCATGACGATGGCAGTGACGCGCGCGGTGGAAGAGGGCAGTCGCGCCATCATCTGCGCATCGACCGGCAATACTTCCGCCGCCGCCGCTGCCTATGCCGCGCGCGCTGGTGTTACCGCGTTCGTGCTCATTCCCGATGGCAAGATTGCACTCGGCAAACTTGCGCAGGCGATGATGCACGGCGCCGTCGTCATTCAGATCAAAGGCAATTTCGATGCGGGTATGGCGCTCGTCAAACGCGTGGGCGAATCAACGCCGATCACCATCGTCAACTCCATCAACCCCTATCGCTTGCAAGGCCAGAAGACCGCCGCGTTCGAAATCGTCGAAGAACTCGGCGACGCGCCGGACTATCACTGCCTGCCCGTTGGCAACGCCGGCAACATCACTGCGTACTGGATGGGCTATCAGGAATACCGCCGCGACGGCATCGCCAAACGTCTGCCAGTGATGGCGGGTTACCAAGCCGCAGGCTCCGCACCGTTCCTGCGCGGACAGATGGTCGATAACCCCGAAACGATTGCCACCGCCATTCGCATCGGCCATCCGCAGAGCTGGGACAAAGCCTGGGACGTGAACCGCGAATCCAAAGGCTGGTTCGATGAATTTAGCGACGAAGAAATCCTGCGCGTACAGAAACTCCTCACCGAAAAAGAAGGCGTATTCTGCGAACCCGCCTCAGCAATCTCAGTAGCAGGCGCACTGCGTGACTTAAAGAGCGGCCGCATCCCCGCAGGTAGTCGTGTTGTCTGCACTCTCACTGGCCACGGCCTCAAAGACCCCGACACCGCTATTCGCCAATGCACCGGTGGCGTGCAAGCGGTGGAAGCTGAACTTGAAGCAGTGAAGCGAGTGATTCTGGATCGGTTGTAAGCTTTTAAGCGCAGGGCTGCTGGCGCGCAGCAGTCCTGCGGGTTGTGTGTTGTGGGCGCTGAGCTTGCGCAGGCCCTAGCTGATACGCGCAAGACGGCGAGGCTTATTTGGTCGTGTGCGGTTTCTTGTGCTTGCGCAAGGAATCGATGATGCCGCAAAGCATGTCCAGCACTAGGCGATGGTCGCGCGCCGACAAAGTCTCCAGCATCGCGAGTATCTGCTCACTTTCTTTCGAAGGTTGTGGCGGCTTTTCATCCAGCAGCATGGAAGCTGTGGTTATCCGCCCCAGCGCCACCATCGAGCACATCATCGCCAGCATTGCCATAGAGACTATCCTCGCCATCACCGCTGGCGGCGATTGATAACGGTAGATTGCCGCGATTGATGCGGCCGGAGCAGGTGGCGGATGCGCAGTTTCTCGAAGCAGAGCGCTTGCTCTCTGGGCAGCTCGGAGAATATCGCGCGAAACTAGGGCGCATCGATGCTGAGATCGCGCGCCGCGAAGCGGAGTTACGCTCCACATTGGAGCTAGTGCGCAAGTTGGAGCAGACCGTACCGATCGCTACTCAACGCGCGCAGGATTTTAAGGATCTCGTCGATCACAGCTTCGTTTCCAAACACGGCTATCTCGAACAAGAACAAACGCGCATTGAGCAGGAAGCGGACTTGGCGAATCAGCGCAGCCGCTTGGAAGAAATCGCCGCTGCGCTGCGTGAAGGACGCGGGCAGCGCGAGGAGCTGACTGCGGAAACCCGCCGCATCGCGCTCGACATGGATTCGCGCTTCGCTTTGCTGCGCCCAACATTCAGCCTTTCAACGTTGGGCTTCACTTCGTTCAGCCCAACCTATAACTACATTCGGACGTATCAAGCCGGGCACGGCGGGCTGCGAATTTGGCTTCGACTTCGGTGGCCGGTACCAGACGGCCAGCGTTGGTGGAGTCTAGGCCGGTTTGCACTTGGCGACGGAACCACTTGTCGTGTTCGGCAGCTTCTTGCTGCTGTTGCACGAACTCACGCATGAAGTCGCGTAGGAGCTGCGCGCCCGTGCGGCGGCGGCAACTCGTTTTTCAGGGACTCATCGACGCGGAAGGTAAAAGTGGCTTCGCTCATGGTTGCTGCTCCACGTGTTACAAAGTGAGTGCAGGATAGCGCGTTGAAGTTCATCTGCACCTTCTCCTGCGCAAGCAGGCAAAGGGCGTTAATGCCTGCTCACTGCCCGCCCATCAGTCGAATTTCCACTTTCCCTTCAGTATGATGCGCTCCATTAATAAATTTTTTCATAGCTTGCTCCTGCATGTGGTGGTGCATTGATTGAAGTCATTGGTTTCTTTGCTTGCTGGTGTCAGCTTGCGTTGTTGGGTAGCGGGCGGGTGAATTCTTGAGGGGTGTGCATGTCGACGGCGATTGCCATTTTGGGTGGGGTTGGTTTGTTTCTGCTGGGCATGACCATCATGACCGATGGTCTGAAGGCAATGGCGGGGTCGGCGCTGCGTACGGTGCTGGGCAAGGCTGCGGCTACGCCGTCGTCGGGGGCGTTTTGGGGAGCGCTCATTACGCTGCTCGTGCAGTCATCGAGTGCGGTGACGATGACGACGATTGGTTTGGTGAATGCGGCGCTGCTGACTTTTCAGCAGGGGCTTGGTCTGGTGTTTGGCGCCAATGTCGGCACTACTGGGACGGGGTGGCTGGTGGCGCTCATCGGTGTGCGTGTGTCGCTCGCAGCGTATGCGCTGCCGATGATTTTCATTGGCGTGATGCTCCGGCTGCTGGGGAGTGGGCGGGCGTCGTCGTCGGGTTCGGCGCTGGCGGGTTTTGCGCTGCTGCTCTATGGGCTGAGCACGCTTCAGGAGGGTATGGGCGGGCTTGCGCAGAGTATCAATCCTGCGGATCTGCCGGCGGTGCTTGGTGTGCCTGGGGTGGGCCCGTTTTCGGGTTTGGTGGGGCTTGCGAGTTTGATTGTTGTCGGTTTGGTGATGACGGCGCTCATGCAGTCTTCGACGGCTTCCATCGCGGTGACTATTTCTGCTTATTTTGCTGGGGCGGTGAGTCTGGAGCAGGGGGCGGCGCTGATCATCGGCCAGAATATCGGCACGGCGACGAGCTCGGCGCTGGCGGCGATCGGTGCGAGCGCGACGGCCAAGCGTCTTGCGCTGGCTTATGTACTCTTCAAAGTGATTGCAGCGCTCATCGCGGTCGTTGCGTTTCCGCTCACGGCGGCGTTGATGAGAAGGCTCAATGCATCGATCGATGGCATGACGCTGCTGGCTGCCTATCACACGGTGTACAACGTCGTCGGTGTCGCGGTGCTCTTACCGGCGACGCAGTGGTTTACTCGCGTCGTTGAGAGGCTGATACCTTCGAAGCAGACGGCGCTGCAGCGCGCGCTCGATCCAAGTACGCTTTCTAGTCCAGTGATTGCGGTTGAAACGGCGCGGCGCATGGTGGCGAAGGTTTTGAGCACAGCGACTACTTCGGCAACGACGATGCTCGCTAGCGGCACAAGACCTGCGATGCGTAACGCTGCTGCTGCGGCGTCTGCTCTCGGAGAAGTGCGAGATTATCTTTCTGAATTAACAGAACCGCCCGAGACGCAGGCCGAGCGGTTGCGTATGACCAATACGCTGCATGCGCTCGATCACACTTTGCGCCTGGTGGAGATTCTGGCGGATAACGATCAGCCTGGGCAGCCAGCGCGCGTTGCGAGTGATCCGCATGTTGCGGGTCTCTGCAAGGAGGCGATGGATGCGGCGCAGTCGGTTGCCGGTTCGATCATTGCAGAATCTGCGCTCAGCGCGCACGCAACGCCGATTGGCTGGAATGTTTCCCCTGAGCTCGCAGTAATGCTGGCTGATCTGGAAGAGGCGGCGAGCAAGCTTGCTGCGGAGCAGCGCGATTATCGCGCGGCGACACTTGCTGCCGTCATGCCGGGAAAACTGACAGCGGCGGATGCGTTCGCAAGAGTGGATGCAGCGCGCCGGCTCGATCGTATCGCGCATCATGCTTGGCGCGCATCAACGCATCTTTTTGGCTGCGATGATGAGGAGGCTGAAGATTTCGCGGCGAACCTCGATGATATGGGCTGAGATTTTATGAGCGTCTTACGAGACCTCTGCGAAACCAAGCAACCCCTAAGGGTCGCTGTCGACGTGTTTGCTGACGAGACCGTACGCCGTCAGGGAAGGCGGCGTTCGAGCGGCCAGGATGGCGAAGAGCTTGTCTCGTTAGGCAACACATCGACAGCGACCACTAGCTACTCTGCAGGTGTTGGGCTTCATTGCATTTAGCCCAACCTATAACTGAGATTTAAAGAACCGCTGAAAAACTTTCGTCATTGCGAAGCGAAGCCGAAGGAGTCCATGTAGGTCTGGATTGCCACGGGGCTGAGCCGTCTGGCGCCCCTCGCAACGACGAAATGTGCCGGGGTTTTTCAGATCTTCCTAATTTCCAGGATTGGTGACGAAGCCGAGCTTGAGCATGCCTGAGCGCTGCACGGCGGCCATCACTTGGGCGACGCGTTCGTATTCGACCTTCCTGTCTCCACGGATGTAGATTTCAGGTTGCGGATCGCGCTGGGCGGAGGCTTCGAGGCGCATCTTGAGCTCGGTCTCATCGACTTCATTTTCATTCCAAAACACTTGTCCGTCAGCGTTTACCGAAAGATTCACCGTTTCGGGTTTGATGAGGTTGGGCGTATTTTGCGCGCGCGGCAGATCGAGCTTCACAGCGTGCGTGAGCACGGGCACGGTGAGGATGAAGATGATCAGCATCACCAGCATAACGTCGATCAGCGGGACCATATTGATCTCGCTCACTACCTCATCGTTGTCGTTGAGTCCTGCGCCGAAGGCCATGTCAGCCTCCTTGCGCAGCAGCGCGCACGGGCCCGCGCGTTGCCGCTGCGGGCGCGGTGGTTTCAGAGACCGGCGAGCCGGTGAGGAAGTAGGCGTGAAGCTGGCGCGCGAAACGGTTGAGCTTGTTGATCACCCCTTTGTTGGTGCGGGTGAGCGCGTTATAGGCGAGCACGGCGGGGATTGCGACCCCAAGACCAAAGGCGGTCA
>JAITWN010000217.1 GCA_031285245.1 Chromatiales bacterium
ATAGCCATGGACAACAGCACATCAGTATTGGGCACGACCTGTTTGGCAAGCAGGCCGTATTGATCAAGCGCTTCCTGATAATGGCGCATCTCAGCGAGCGTGCGCGCGTAAGCGAGGCGCAAACTGGCATCCTTGGGATAATCGCGCACGGCATCGCTGAGATAAGCGATGGCAGCATCCGGACCATCAGTCAGCAGCAGAATGCGGATACGCAGCGCCATGGCATCATGCCAGCCTGGGCGCAGATCTAACGCAGCATCGATAGCCTGACGCGCTTTCTCCATCTCACCGGCGCGCACAGCGAGATGCGCGTAGGCATACAGCGCACCCGGATCATCCCGACGCGTTTCAACGAAACGCTGCATCAAACGAAAAGCCTCTTGCACATCGTGCTCACGGCTCAGCAGGCCAGCCATGCGCTCGAAACGCTCTTCTGATACCGCATCGGCGCCGGAAAGCAGTACTTCCATATGGCCGAACGCTTCTTCAAGTTCACCCGCGCGGATCGCTGCAACCGCCGCCATCTGGCGCGGTTCGCTGCGATCAGGCGCGAGTTCCACCCACAAACGCGACGCACGCAAGGCAGCGTCATTCTCATAAGTGAGCAGAGCGACCTGAGTGGCGCGCTCAGCAAAACGAGGATCGCGAGTGCGCTCGGCAAGACGAATGTATTCATTGGTGCCGGCCGTGAAGTACTGGCGCTGCAAAGCGATCTCAGCGGCGAGAATCTGATACAATAGCTCGCCATTCAGATCTACCGTCGGCAAGTCTTGCTCTTCGGCGGTAAATGAGGGTGACGTGGACAGCCGCTCGGTTGTGGAAATCGGCGCAGCAATAGTCAGTGACTGGGTCGTATCCGGCCCTCGCGCGGGCTGCATGCCAGCACAAGCGGATAACAACGTCAGCAGGGACAACGACAAAAAAATCAGCGGTGGGTTGTTGCGCATCGAGTCTAATCCGGGATTACTCCGCGAGGCGAATCTGCGCTCACGTGCCGCAAGATAATATCCTCTTTTTTCGGCAAAAGTCAGTTTAAATCGTAAAGCCTACGCACGGTCTGGCGCTGCAGAAGGCGGCGTTCGTCGAGGGAGTTAGCGGGTACATCCATGGCCTTATTAGCAGTCGGCCTAAACCATAAAACCGCTCCCTTGCCGGTCAGGGAGAAAGTCGCTTTTGCACCCGAGAGCCTGCCAGTCATTCTGCGCGATCTCGCATCGAACGAGCATGTCAGCGAAGCCGCGATACTTTCCACCTGCAATCGCACCGAGATGGTGTGCTGCGTCGACCAAGCGGGCGGCGACATCGTCGCGCGCTGGTTCCGAGAATATCACCGGCTGCAACCCGAAGACATTGAGCCCTATCTCTATCGTCATCCCGATCAGGGCGCGGTCAAACATCTACTGCGCGTAGCGAGCGGCCTTGATTCGCTGATCCTCGGCGAGCCGCAGATCCTTGGTCAGATCAAGGATGCTTATTTCACTGCGTGCGAAGCCGGCACCGTCGGCCGCCATCTCAACAAACTCTTTGAATACACTTTCTCGGTCGCCAAACAAATCCGTACCGATACTGCTATTGGCGCGAGCCCCGTATCGGTGGCGTTTGCGGCAGTCAGTCTCGCGCGCCAGATCTTCGCTTCGCTCGATCAACATACCGCGCTATTGATCGGCGCCGGCCAAACCATCGAGCTCGCCGCTCGTCACCTCAGAGAAAACGGCATCGGGCGCTTGATCATCGCCAACCGTACGCTCGCGCGCGCCGAGACGCTGGTCAATGAAGTGCAGGGCTCTGCGATCACGCTCACCGAGATCCCGCACTATCTCGCGTCGGCGGATATCGTCATTTCCTCAACGGCTAGCCCGCTGCCCATTCTCGGCAAAGGCGCGGTGGAAAGCGCGATCCGCGCGCGCAAACATCGCCCGATGTTGATGATCGATATCGCAGTACCACGCGACATCGAGCCTGAAGTAGGTGCACTCAGAGACGTCTATCTCTACACCGTCGATGATCTGAAAGAGATCATTGATGAAGGTCTGAAGTCACGCCAACAGGCAGCGCTACAAGCCGAGGAAATCATCGACACCGAAAGCGCGCGCTTCATGGGCTGGCTGCGTTCGCTCGATGCCGTCTCAACGATCCGCTCTTACCGCGACTCCATGGAAACCATGCGCCAGGAAGAGCTGGAAAAAGCGCTGCGTTTGCTAAGGCGCGGCCAAAATCCGGAAGAAGTCCTGAACATGGTCACGCGCGCACTCGTCAACAAACTTGCGCACGGACCGAGCACGCATTTGCGACGCGCAGGATTCGAAGGGCGCGAAGAGCTGCTGCGCGCCGCGCGCGAACTGCTCGACATCAAAGATCCCGGCGACGCCTGAGGCATGCAGACCTCGATACAGCATCGACTGGAGACGCTGAGCGATCGCCTCCAGGAGCTGGAAGCGCTGCTCGCCGATAGCGGCGCTGCGGCAGATACCGCACGCTTTCGCGATCTCTCGCGCGAATACGCGCAGTTAAATCCCGTCGTCGCCGCGTTTCGCGCTTGGCAGGCAAGTCTCGCCGATATCGCAGGCGCAGAAGAAATGCTGAGCGATAACGACCCTAGTCTGCGCGCACTTGCGCAAGATGAGCTCTATCGCGCGCGCGCAGCCTCCGATGAGCTCGCAAACGATGTGCAGCGCTTGCTGCTGCCACGAGATCCGCGTGACGAAGGCAATATCTTTCTCGAAATTCGCGCCGGCGCTGGCGGTGATGAAGCCGCAATCTTCGCTGGCGATCTCTTTCGCATGTATTCGCTCTATGCCGAAAGCCAGCATTGGCAGATCGAAGTGCTGAGCGAAAACCAAGGCGAGCACGGTGGCTACAAGGAAATCATTTCGCGTTTGATCGGCCGTGGCGTTTATTCGCGCCTCAAATTCGAATCCGGCGCGCATCGCGTGCAGCGCGTGCCTGCAACCGAATCGCAGGGCCGCATCCACACCTCCACCTGCACGGTGGCGGTGCTGCCAGAAGCTGAAGAAGTCGAAGAGGTCGAAATCAATCCTGCCGATCTCAAGATCGATACCTTCCGCGCTTCTGGCGCCGGCGGACAGCACGTCAACAAAACCGATTCCGCCATCCGCATCACGCACTTGCCTAGCGGCATGGTGGTCGAATGCCAACAGGAACGTTCGCAGCATAAAAACCGTGCCCAAGCCATGTCGCTGCTGCGTGCACGACTCACTGCGCAGGCGCGGGAAAAACAGCAGTCTGAACAAGCTCAGACACGTAAGCTGCTGGTCGGCACCGGCGATCGCTCTGAACGCATCCGCACTTATAATTTTCCGCAAGGACGCATGACCGATCACCGCATCAATCTGACGCTCTATAAGCTCGATACCGTCATGGATGGCGAGCTCGATCAGATCATCGATCCGCTCATCAGCGAGCATCAGGCCGAACAGCTCGCTGCCTTGTCGGGATGATGAGCGTGAAGCTCGCCACCGCGATGAATACCACTGCAGGCTGCACCATTAGCACTGCGCTGATTGAAGCTGCAAAGCGTCTACATAGCACAGGCGATGCGCCACATCTCGAAGCACAGATCCTACTTTCCCATGCGATGAGCAAACCCCGCGCCTGGCTGCTCGCACATGGGCGCGAAACACTCGATGCTGACTGTGCAAAGCACTTCGATCACTTGCTAGAAGAACGTTTGTGCGGTCTGCCGATCGCTTATCTCATTGGCAGCCGCGAATTCTGGTCACGCAATTTTCACGTCGCGCCCGCCGTACTGATTCCACGACCGGAAACTGAACATCTGATCGAAGCGGCGCTGGAAATATTTGGTGATGATGGAGCCCATCGCATCGCGGATCTCGGCACTGGCAGCGGCATCATCGCGATAACGCTTGGCCTTGAACGACCGTGTTCGCACATCCTTGCCACAGACATTTCCGCAGATGCGCTCGCCATTGCACAGGGCAACGCTCAGCGCCTCGGCGCGAGCAATGTTGAATTCCGCCACACTGATTGGCTCAGCGGTTTTGGAAACGAAAGCTTCGATCTCATCATCAGTAATCCGCCCTACATCGCCGAAGATGATCGGCATCTGCACGAAGGCGATGTACGCTTCGAGCCGCGACACGCGCTCGTTGCTGAAGAAAATGGCCTATGCGCGCTGCGCACCATCATCATGCAGGCACGCCAGCATTTACGCGTGGGCGGTTGGCTGATGCTGGAACACGGGTATGATCAGGCGGCGGCGATCACAAATCTGCTGCGTGAATATGGCTACTGCGCAATCGAAAGCCGCGCCGATTTCGCGGGGCACATGCGCCTCACCATGGGCAGACAGGATTCGTAAACGACATGGAAATAAGTAGAGCCCACTTACCGCGCACTATCGCTAATCGGATTTTCGATCACGTGCGCGAAGATACTGGGCATGAAATCTGCGGGCTCGTCAGCGCGAAAGATGGCAAAGCGCTACGCTGTCAGCGCATTCCCAACATCGCGCAGGACAAACGTAATCGTTATCGCATGGATCCAGCAGCGCTGGTGCGCGCGCTGTTTGAAATCGAGACGCGCGCGGAAACGCTCTACGCCTTCTACCACTCGCATCCCTTTGGGCCAGCAGTCCCTTCAGCCATAGACATTGCTGAAGCGAACTACCCCGAGGCGATCTATCTGATCGTCTCGCTCAGCACCAGCGGCGTGCTGGAAATGCGCGGCTTTCACCTGGGGAATGGCGAGTCTCGTGAAGTCGAGCTGGAAATCTCCTGAAGCGGCAGCGGTGCGCACTGCGCCCTCTCCCCAACTGGCACGCTCTCCCCACAAGTCAGGCCTCTGCGAAACCAAGTCATCGGTTAGCGTGAACGCCATGAAGCCCAATACATGCAATGGCTAGAGGTTGCCTG
>JAITWN010000062.1 GCA_031285245.1 Chromatiales bacterium
AAGCCCCACTACGCTCTAACAACTGCTTCAATCCTCCAGATACGTATACCCCGCGATGCCTTCCGTCAGTGTTTCATTGCACATGGCGCATTGGTGGTCGTTGAGTTTGCTGCTGGCTACTGCGCTGCGTAGGCGCTCTAAGAGTGCTTGGGGTTCGTAGTGCACGTAGCGAAGGACGGAGTCTACGGTGTCACCGGTTTGTAGGTGGGTTAGGCGGTAGCCATTTTTTTCGTCGAGCACGACGTTGATAGCGTGGGTGTCGCCGAAGAGGTTGTGCATGTCGCCGAGGATTTCCTGGTAGGCGCCGATCATGAAGATGCCGATCAGATAATCTTCGCCTGCCTGCGGTTGATGCAGTGGCAAGGTGGTTTCTACGCCTTCGCGATCGACGTAGTAATCGATGCGGCCATCGGAGTCGCAGGTGATGTCGAGGATGACGGCGCGGCTGTCTGGGCGCTCATTGAGGCGCGTCAGCGGCACGATGGGGAAGATCTGATCGATGGCCCAGACGTCGGGGATCGATTGGAAGACGGAGAAATTACAGAAGAATTTGTCGGCGAGCTTTTCATTGAGTTCATCAAGAATCTCGCGATGCGAGCGTGAGCCCGCTTGCAGCAGCGGGCGCACGCGCCGGCAGGTGGCGAAGTAAAGCTCTTCGGCGCGCGCGCGCTGCGCGAGCGTGAGCAGACCGTGGGTGTACATGTCTTGCGATACCGCCAGCCAGTGCACAGCATCGTGATAGACCTCTATCGCCGGGCTTGTTGCACAGCTCTCAAAAGCGCGCTGGAGATTGTGCAGCACCTGTGGTTCGTCTTCGCCGACGGGCAACGCGCCTTCCCCGGGCGCGCGCTCGATATCGATGACGTTGGTGATCAGCATGGCGTGATGCGCGGTCATGCCGCGGCCCGATTCGGTGATGACATCGGGATGCGGTAGATCTTTTTCCGCGCAGATTTCCCACAAGGTATGCACGACATTGTGCGCGTATTCCTCGATGCTGTAGTTCATCGAGCAGGCGCTGCGCGAGCGCGTGCCTTCGTAATCAACACCGAGGCCGCCGCCGACATCCATGCAGTCGATCGGCGCGCCCATCGCGCGCAGTTCAGAAAAATAACGCGCGGCTTCTTGCATGCCGCGCTGGATGTCGCGGATGTTGGCGATCTGTGAACCAAGATGAAAATGCAGCATGCGCAAGCTGCTGAGCATGCCCGCTTCACGCAAGCGTTCGACAGTGCGCAGCACATGCGGCGCAGACAAGCCGAACTTTGATTTCTCGCCGCCGGTGTTTTGCCATTTGCCTTTGCCAATCGATGCGAGGCGCACGCGCATGCCGATCAATGGCTCAACGCCGAGCGCGCGTGATTCTTCTATGACGATATCAAGCTCAGAAAGTTTTTCGACCACGATGTAGACGCGATTACCGAGCAAGCGCCCGATGAGCGCCATGCGAATGTATTCACGATCTTTGTAACCATTACAGACAACGACGCGGCTGCTGGCATGGGTGCTGTCATCTGAAAGACCAAGCACTGCCATCAATTCAGGTTTGCTGCCGGCTTCAAGGCCAACGCGACCTGCGCCATGCGCAAGAATTTCAGCAACCACGCTGCGATGCTGATTGACCTTGATCGGATATACCGGGCAATAAGCGCCACGATAAGCAAGCTTCGCCATCGCGTTAGTGAAAGCGCCGTGCAGTGTGTCGATGCGATGGTGCAGGACGTCGATGAAGCGCACGAGCACGGGCGTCGATAACCCCTGCGCGCGGATGCGCTCGGTGAGTTCGTGCAGATCGATGGCGCCGCCGGCATTGACCTTCGGGCGGGCGATCAAATGCCCACGCTCGTTGACGTCGAAATAACCGTTACTCCAGTGGGAGATGTTGTATACGGCCCGCGCTTCTTCTTGATTCCAGTTGCCTGGATTACCGTCGCTTCGCGTCATTACCGCTGCTTCGCCTCTCTCATGTCGTCGCCATACCCACTGGCCACCGCACTGTTCAGTGCTTGCTCTATGCTTGCCCTGGGGCCTGTTCTATTCAGAGCGGGGAACCCCGCCTATAATAGGGGCCCCTTATTGATTTTGAAACCATTTGGAAATATTCATGAGTCTGGACAGTAGCAAGTGGTTTACCGAAGCGAACAACACGACTGGCATCGCTTTTTCCCTCAAAATTCGTGGCAAGCTGCACGATGAGCAATCCACTTATCAGCGCATCGAAGTCTACGATACTGAAACTTTCGGCCATCTGATGATCATCGATGGCTGCGTCATGCTCAGCCAGCGCGACAATTTTCTCTATCATGAGATGCTGTCTCACCCGGCGCTGTTCACGCATGCAAACCCAGCCCGCGTGCTCATCATCGGCGGCGGTGACTGCGGCACGCTGCGCGAAGTGCTCAAGCATGAGTCGGTGAAACTCGCCGAGCAGGTCGAGATCGACGAGCGCGTGACGCGCGTCGCTGAGCGTTATTTCCCAGAGCTATGCAGCGCCAACAATGATCCGCGCGCCAAGCTGCATTTCGCCGATGGCATCAAGTGGGTGCAAGACGCCGCGCCTGAAACCTACGACGTCATCATCGTTGATAGCACCGATCCGGTTGGTCCAGCAGAGGGGCTGTTCCGTCGGCCGTTCTTCGAGAATTGTCTGCGCGCACTGCGTTCAGGCGGCGTGTTGGT
>JAITWN010000134.1 GCA_031285245.1 Chromatiales bacterium
GCACCGCTGATCACTATGCTTCTTGTAAGGAATTGTAAAGTGCACGTAGTGCCTGTGCTGCGTGGCTTATAATCGCTCCCGATCAATCAATAGAGCGGGCGAGTGTGGCGTGCGGGTGCTGCTGGCCGATGACGACGAGGAGCTGTGCGAAATGCTCAGCGCCTATCTTGCGCGCGAGGGTTTCAGCGTCGATTGCGCGCATGATGGCGAGGCCGCGCTCGAGCTTGCCTTGCGTGGTGGCTATGAGCTCATCGTGCTTGATGTCATGATGCCAAAGCGCGATGGTTTTGAGGTACTGCGCCGTTTGCGCCGCGAAAGCTTCACGCCAGTACTGATGTTGACCGCGCGTGGTGGCGATGTCGACAGCATCATCGGGCTCGAACTCGGCGCTGATGATTATCTGCCCAAACCCTGTAATCCTCGTGTCTTGGTCGCGCGCATGCGCGCCGTGCTGCGCCGTGCTGGCGATGATGCGGCCGTGGGCGCGAGCGGTGATCTCACGCTTGGCGACATCGAGCTTCAGCAGGGCGCGCGCCGTGTGCGTCAGCATGGCGAGGTGGTAGAGCTGACGAGCACGGAATACAGCGTGCTTGCCGTGCTGATGCAAGCGGCGGGAAAAGTGGTGAGCAAGGAAGTGCTGTCAGAGCAGGCGCTTGGGCGCAAGCTGACGCGCTACGATCGCAGTCTTGATATGCACATCAGCAATCTGCGCCGCAAACTCGGTCCGCTTCCTGGCGGTGAGGAGCGCATTCAGACCGTGCGCGGTGTGGGTTATCTCTATAGCCGGATGGGCGGTTGAGATGTACAGCCTGTTCGGCAAAATCTTCCTCTGGTTCTGGGGCACGATGGTGCTGATGGGGGCTGCGGTCGCGCTCACCATGGCGCAGCTCGGCGGTGAAAAAATTCCACCGATGATCGAGCATGCCCGTACGCAGTTTCTCGAAGAAGCCGAACAAGCAACACAGATGCTGGCTACCGAAGGTGTGTCTGGGCTGCGCCAGTGGTATGACAGCGGGCGCGCGCATTCCATGCGCTTGTATCTGTTTGACTCCAAGGGTCGTGAGGCGTTGGGGCAAGTTGTTCCAGAATCGCTCAAGCGCTTTACGCGGCGTCATGAGATTGAGGGCGGCGAGATGCGCGTGCTGCGCGAGCGCCGCGGGTTCATGGTGTATGCGGTACCAACGAATGATGGCGCGATCTATCGCCTGGTGATGGAGTTTCATCCCCCGCATCCGGCCTGGCATCTGTTTTCTTTTCCGGGCTTGCTGGTTGCACTACTGGTGAGTGGCTTGATCTGTTTCGCGCTGGCGCGTTATCTCGCGGCTCCGCTGAAACGTTTGCGCACGGCAACTCAGGGCCTGGCGAGTGGTGATCTTTCCGTGCGTGTTGGCCCATTGATGACGCGTCGGCGCGACGAGATGGGCGGCCTCAGTCGCGACTTCGACAGCATGGCGGGCCGGTTGCAGGAAGTGATCGAAAGTCAGCAGCGTCTGATGCGCGATGTATCTCATGAGCTGCGTTCGCCGCTTGCGCGTCTGCAAGCTGCCCTTGGGCTTGCGCGTCAGTGCAGCGGTGAGCTCGCGTTGCCGGAGCTTGATCGCATCGAACGCGAGACGGAGCGGCTCGATGAGCTGATTGGAGAGATCCTGTCGTTGACCCGTCTTGCAGCGGGCGCAGGCATGCATCGTGAATCGGTTGATCTTGCTGCGGTGCTGGAAGGTGTGGCTCAGGATGCGAGCTTTGAAGCTGCGCAGCGTGAGCGCCGGGTCATGCTCACCGTGCATGACCCGCTCAGCGTCGAGGGCGATCCAGAGCTGATCCATCGCGCGGTGGAAAATGTGGTGCGCAATGCGGTGCACTATACCGGCAAAGGTACGGCGGTCGAATTGGCTTTGCGGCGTGAATCCGGGCGCGCGCTGATCACGGTGCGCGATCATGGTGGTGGCGCCAACGAAAAGGATCTGGGCCGTCTTTTCGATCCGTTTTTCCGCGCCAGCGAGGCGCGTGACCGCGCGAGTGGTGGTTACGGATTGGGTCTTGCCATCGCGCGCCGTGCTATCGAAGCGCATGGTGGTGCTATCGTGGCGATGAATGCCGCTGGTGGCGGTCTGCTGGTCAGCATCCGTTTGCCTTTGACGCGCGAGGCGATGGCGGCATCATGATGTGCTGTACTTGGCATGAAAAATCTGGACGAGGCAGAGCAGGAAGCGTGACATGATCTACAGCGATAGAACAATGGCGGCGTTGACGAAGCTCGGTATCGCGCCGGAGCGTGTTGCGGGGCGCGGGCTTTGCGAGCATCCGGAAGAAGATGGCTTGGTGGTGGCGGAAACCGCTCGCGATGGTCGAGAGTTTCTGCTCACGCCGGCGGCGGCGCAGGCATGGAATGCAATGCGTACGGCGGCCGCCAGTGATGGCGTCACGCTTTACATCATTTCAGCTTTTCGCAGTATCGAGCGGCAGGTGGAGCTGATCGAACGCAAGCTCGCGGCGGGTGAAACATTGGATAGCATTCTCACCATCATCGCTCCTCCCGGCTTCAGCGAGCATCACTGCGCGCGCGCGATCGACATAGGTAGTCCGGGAGCGCCGGTGCTCGATAGTGCTTTTGATCGTACGCCAGCGTTTTTGTGGCTGCGCGCTCATGCTGGCGCTTATGGCTTCGTGCTGTCTTACCCTGAAGGCAATGCCGCGGGTTATCAGTACGAACCTTGGCATTGGTGTTTCCACGCTGCTGTTTGAGGGCTTTTATTTTCCCTCTCCCCAACCCCGCTCCCACAAGTGAGGCCTCTGCGTAACGGGCGCCGCTCCAGGCATTGCGACACATTAAGGAAAAGACAAAATCTTTTTCCCACATCCTAGGCAGACCTTTCGAGGCTGGACCGAGACATTTTTTTGAAACCGTTGGCGCGTAGCGGCTCCGCGCTTCAAAAAAATGTCTCGGTCCAGCCTGATCACAGAAGTATTGGTGTCGGGCTCAGCATAGTGCGGGCGACTTCATCGTCCTGATCGATAGGAGGTTTTTTGTTAGGCGCTCTTAGCGCAGCAGCATGAGCAGAGGCGTCATGCCTAGATACAATACCAGACCAATGGCGATCGCGTAGATCAGCATCTGCACGGGTTGGCGCGCAATGCGCTGACTCAGCGTTTCAACTTCGCCGCGCGCGCAGCGCGCTTCATAATCAGCTCGGGCTTTCATCAGGCGCTGCTTTTGGTAATCGTCGAGTAGCGCTCGTGCTCGCGCGAACTGCGTAGTTTCACGTATCCAGAAACCGCCTGCTGATAGGCGCCAGCGCCCCGGATGGGTTTCGTAGAAATCGATATTGTGTTCGTGGAGCAGCGCGCGCACCTCAGCGATTTCATCTTCGGGTACGCTGCGCAGGTTCATCAGTAGTTTTGCCATGTCCCATTCTAACTTTGCGCAAGGCGTCGGTGGCGGTCTTTTCGTAACATGGCCATCATGGTTGCCCCTCTGAATGACATTCATCCGCAGGCTCTGGTTGCTGGTAGTGCGCGGCTCGGGCGCGGTAATCGCGTTCAAGCGGGCGCCATCATCGAAGATGGCGTCGAGCTTGGTGATGACAATCTCATCTTGCCCTATGCCATCGTCAAAACCGGTACGCGCATGGGCAATGGCAATGCCGTACACGAGCATGCCGTGCTCGGCGGCGCGCCGCAGGATCTCTCTTTCAATGGGAGCAGTACCACGCTCGAGATCGGCGACGGTAATGTTTTCCGTGAAGGCGTGACGATCAGCTGCGGCTGTAAGGGTGAGGGTTGCACGCGCATTGGCCATCGCAACTATCTTATGGCCTCAGTGCATGTGGGCCACGACTGCCAATTGGGTAACGACATCGTCATGGCCAATGGCGTGCTGCTTGCCGGTCATGTCGATATTGAAGATCGCGCCTTTATCTCAGGTGCGGTCCTCGTGCATCAGTTCTGTCGCATCGGTTGTCTGGCGATGTTGAGTGGTGGTACGCGTGTTGGTCTTGATGCGCCGCCTTTTTTTATCACCGAAGGTTTTGCGGCGCGAGTGCGCGGTTTGAATCTCGTCGGTTTGAAGCGTGCCGGTCTGAGGCCTGCTGAAATCAGCGCGATTAAAAATGCCTATCGCGTGCTTTTTCGCGCGCGCCGTCCGCTGGCAGAGATTCTTGCCGAGCTCAGTGTCAGCGATGAGATGCATGTGCGACATCTGTACGAATTTCTTTCCGCTTCTCGTCGCGGTTTTTGTCGCGGCGAGCTTTGATGCGGCTTTACTACCAGGAGACGAGCACGTTCAGCAGGTACTGCGAGCGGGTGTAGGCGTAGGCGGAAATGTTGGATTCGTTGACGGTATGTTGCAATTCCAGCGCGAGATCGCGGCCATTGTTGAACAGATAACTTAGCCGGCCAGCGATATGGGTTCTTTCATCACGACGCCGATGACGTGAACCATCATCGAATTCATTAGGGTCATTGTAACGGCTGTAGCGCCAGTGCACGCTGAGGCGTGCGGCAATGCGCGGGCTCAGCATCCTCGTCACATCGGCTCTCAATGTGTGGCGAGTGGGAGAAAAGCTGGTGAATAGCGGCGTGATGACGTCGTTTCTGTCGTTGAGTTCGAGGCCATAGCCTAGCTGTAGCGCGTAGCTGTCGAACGTGCGCATCGAGAACACGGTTTCGATGCGGTGCTGCATGCCGTCGAGGTAGCGATACCCTGGCTGAACCGCGCGTACCGCGCCCGCTTCATAGGCGAGTTCCAGATAGCTGTGTTCGCTCAGCAAGTGGCGGCCTTGCATTCGTGCCCCAGCCATACGCGTGAAGCCCTGACCATCGAGAAAGATTTGCTCCAGTCTCGTTTCGAGGCTGCCTAGCCAGTATTGCGTTTTCCATTCATAGCCCACGCCGACTTGCAGTTCCGAGGTGTTGTATTCATGGAGCGAGCGGTGATTGAGCAGGTACGAATCGCCATGCAAAGTGATGCCGTGACGTTTGAGCTTGCTTGGATGCAATTCGAGATGGCCGGCGACATCGAGGAAGGTATCACCTTGTTCGGAGGTTCCAAGGGTTTCATCGGCAACGCGCAGTGTGACATTGTCGTTATAGCCAGCGCCAACAATCAGCAGTCCGGAATATGTCGATGGCATGCTTTGATTTTTATCCAGAAGTGTGCGCAGGGTTTCGGCGAGAGCTAGTACTTCTTCATCAGAAGTGCTGGCGCTTGCGCGCTCGACGGCGAGTGCTGCGCTAGCTTCATCGCCGCGGCGATAGGCGCTCAGGGCGATGTTGTACCAGGCGATACCTGCATAATCTGGCGCTTCGGTGGCTTTGAGGAAGGCTTTTTCCGCCTGCTCGTAATAGTGCAGGCGATAGTAGGTCGAGCCGAGATTGAAATAGAGTGCGGGCTCGTCAAAGCCGCGGGCGCGCAGGCGCAGGAAACTGTCGAGCGCATCTCGATAACGTCCCTGCTCGAAGGCGGCAACCGCGTTGTCATAGAGCTTGTCCATGTCGACGGCGGTTTCGGTGTAGCCCGAGAGCGGGCATAACAACAAGAGGGTGAGAGCGGCAGCGCCGAGTCGTCGCATGCAGAAAGTGGAAGTCACGGCAACACACGCGAATTACTTGGAAGAAAGCGATTATCCGGGCGGCAGGTGATAACCGTCAATTCGTGGAAGCTGTGCCGTCTGCGCATGATCGATTGCCGTATAATGGCCCTTCGTCAGCGAATCCGCACAGGGAGAGCGACATGCAGGTTCAGGTGAACACCGATAGCAATATTCAGGGGCGCGATGATGTCACTGAGCGCGTCAAAGCTTCCGTCGTGCATGCACTCGAGCGTTTCGGCGAGCGGATCACGCGTGTGGAAGTACACTTAAGTGATGAAAACAGCACCAAGGCCGGCGCCGCCGACAAGCGCTGTCTGTTGGAAGCGCGTTTGCCGGGGATGCAGCCAGTGATCGCGAGTCATCATGCCGATGGCTTGCCGCAGGCGATCGATGGCGCTCTCGACAAGCTGCGCCGTGCGCTGGAAAGTGCGATAGGAAAGCACACGAATCGATAAGGCAGGTCGGGCTGCATAAGAAGGGGGGCTCCCTCTTAGTTCTGTTGCGCGATGGTCACTGCCGTTTTGCGTTGAATACAGTTTGTACTATAAGTTTTTATTTATGCGCAGCAGTCTCGCTGCGTGATATCCGCGCTTCGGCGCATGGACTGATGGCGATCTATGCAGCTCACGCTTTATACGGATTATTCACTGCGCGCGCTGATATATCTCGGCAC
>JAITWN010000137.1 GCA_031285245.1 Chromatiales bacterium
AACCAACGCTGATATATTACCGGCTTCACGGACGGAGCAAACCTAGGTGGCCAACCTCAACAAGGGTTTGGCCGGCAGTCCGCGTGTCGTCACCAGCGGTATCGTCTTGGAGAAAGCGCAATGAGTGAAGTGCGGTCGTTGGTCGATCACGAAGAGATCGAACGCTTCGAAGAAAGCGTCAATTCCTTTCTGCGCAATGAGTTGGATGCCGAGCGTTTTCAATCGATCCGATTGCAGCAAGGCGTTTACGGCCAGCGCCAAGACGGCGTGCAGATGGTGCGCATCAAGCTTCCTGGTGGCTTCCTGACGCCTGATCAACTGGAAACCTGCGCTGGCGTGCTCGAAAACTATTCGCAGCATAACGTCGCGCACATCACCACGCGTCAGGATATCCAGATCCATTACATTCCGCTGCCGAAAATACCTTCAGCACTCAAGGATCTCGCCCGCGGCGACCTGACCACGCGCGAAGCCTGCAATAACACCGTGCGCAACATCAGCTGCTGCCCGCAAGCGGGCGTGTGCTCGAGCGAACGCGTGGATATCCGCCGCTTCATGGATCATGCCATGCGTTATTTCCTGCGCCATCCGCTCACGCAGCATCTGCCACGCAAATTCAAAATCAGCTTCTCCGGCTGTGAGTCCGATTGCTCGCAGGGCATGATCCACGACCTCGCCGTCATCGCCGTCAAAAAAGACGGTCGCTACGGCTTCAAACTGCTCGCTGGCGGCGGCCTTGGCCACAAGCCGCGCCAAGCCGTCACCGTCGAAGAGCTCATCCCAGAAGAAGATCTGATTCCGTGCATGGAAGCGCTCATCGCGCTGCACAATCGCTATTCCAATCGCAAGCAGCGCGCCAAATCGCGCATCAAATTCCTCGTCGATCGTTTCGGCGCCGAAGGCTTCATCGAGAAATACCGCGAAGAACTCGAACGCGCGCGCACCGCGCTTTCCGGTCGCGCGCCGCTACGCGGGCAATGGCGCGACGGCACCCCGATGCCGGGCTGTGACACCCCGGGCGCACCGCGTCGCGTCCTCCCGCAGAAACAGCCGGGCCTGCGCATTTTCCCCATCAGCGTACCGATCGGCGATCTCACCGCGCCGCAGATGCGTGGCATTGCCGCACTCATGCGCAGCGAAGGTCTGTCGGATCTGCGCGCGACGCAAGACCAGAACCTCATGATCGTAGGTGTCCCCGAAGCACGCGTTGAAGCCGTGCGTGCCGGGCTTGCCACGATTGGTCTTAGCGATCCCAAGATCGGCGATGACGTCGTATCCTGCCCGGGCACCTCGACCTGCCGCCTTGGCATTACTTCATCGAAAATCATCGGCACCAAGATCAGCGGCGGCGCGGCGGATCTGCGCATTCGCGCCAGCGGCTGCCACAACGGCTGCGCGCAGCCTGAAACCGGCGACATCGGCATTTACGGCGAAGGCAAACGTCTGCACGGAAAACTGGTTCCGCACTATCAGATGTACATCGGTGGCGATGGCCGCCATGGCGGCAACATCGCGCTGAAAGGCCCATCCGTGCCGGCAGCGCGCGTGCAGTCTGCGATCAAGCGCGTGCAAGACACTTACGCCAATCAAAACCTCAATGGCGAAAGCTTCTTCGCCTGGGCACAACGCCAGACGCCGGAATATTTCGCACAGCTCCTCACCGACATCACCACCGTCGCGCCCGAAGATCTGATCTCGGTGCTGAACGATCACGGCGATGAAGAAGCCTTCAAGGTCGTGCAGTTCGGCGGTGGTGAATGCGCCGGCGCAGCACAGGAAACAGTTGCCGCCAACTTCGCCGAAGCCGCCAACGAGCGCAACTACCGCAACGGCTTTTTGCTGCAGCGCAAATACGAAGAATCGATCGAATGTTCGCAGGCGATCGGTCGCCTCGTCGGCCAGTCGCTGTTGTTCCTTGCCGGCCAGAAGTCGAGCGATGATCTGCGCGAAATCAGCCAACAACTGACCGCAGCTTTGCCGTCCAATGCGGCAATCGGCGAACGTCTGACGCATTTCGCCAAAGAGCTCGATACCCTGCGTGAAGAGTTCGACGAAGCCGTCTATCGCAAAGTGAGCGAAGAGCTCGACGCCTGGACCATCACCGCAGCGGCGCTGTGCCAGGACATCGACCGCCAGCTCGATCTCAGTGCTTCGCTGCAAAGCATCAAAGGCGCACCGGCACAAAAAAAAAGCCTGAACGCATCGATCTGAGCAATTACGGCTGTCCATTGCATTACGTCAAAGCACGCCATGAACTGCGCGGGCGCGCCGACGGCGAAGTTGTAGAGTTCATCTTTCAGTCAGAGGACGCCGCCCAAAAGGCGGTGTCCAGCCTGCGCAAAGACGGGCACGACATCCTGATGGAAAACGGCACTGAAGCCACCGTGCGCAAGCGCGAACCATCCTGATCGGACTTGAGAAGTAACTCGCTGGCAACGCACGAAGAAAAGCGCTGCCAGCAAGCCGATCCGAGCATCGTGTTGATCGAGTAATCCCAGCTCTGCTGGCATCCCGCCTTTGCTTTTTGCAAGGAAAAGGCGATGATGCCGCCTTTGGACGCGCATACGCGCCTGAACAGTAATCAAGGAGTGAGACCAGACATGACGCAAAGCCGGCCTCCCATCATCGTTTCGAGCCTGGATCTACAGCGCATCGAGCACATTCTGTCGGCAGCGGGAAACCGGCTTCTGCCTGGCATCGATGCTCTCACCTCAGAACTCGATCGCGCTGATATCGTCGAGCCGACTGACATGCCGGCGAATGTGGTTACGATGAATTCCACCGTGCATTTCGTCGATGAAACCAGCGGCAAGAAATTCGAGCTGACGCTGGTTTATCCGGAAGCAAGTGGTGAACCGGGCACCGTCTCCGTACTGGCGCCGGTTGGCAGCGCGCTGCTCGGTCTGTCCGTCGGGCAATCGATTTCCTGGCAAGTGCCGGGTGGACACCTGCTGCGCCTGCGTATCCTTGATGTGTTATATCAGCCCGAAGCGCGCGGAGAGTATCACCGCTAAGCGCGGGCACACGCATGATCCCAGCTCAGGAAGCATTGGAACGTCTGCGTGAAGGCAATCTGCGCTTCGTCGCCGGACTCAAAGAAGCTCCGATCGGACAGACGCGCCGACGCGCACTGACCGACGGCCAGAAACCTTTCGCCGTCATTCTCGGCTGCTCGGATTCGCGCGTCCCAGCAGAAATCGTATTCGACCAAGGCCTCGGTGACCTCTTCGTCATCCGTGTTGCCGGTAATATCGTTGCGCCCTCACAGATCGGTAGCGTCGAATTTGCTGTCGAACGCTATGACACGCGCCTCGTCGTCGTGCTCGGCCATTCCAGTTGCGGCGCAGTGCAGGCCACCATCGACGAACTGCGCCGGCCTTCAGAAGATCAATCACGCAATCTGCATGCAATCGTTGATCGCATCAGGCCAGCAGTGGTGGAACTCATGAAAACCGATCTCGTCCACGATCATGATCTGCTGCTGCACAAAGCCGTGCAGAGCAATATCCGCGTCGCTGCGGGCCAACTCCGTCATGGCTCCGAGATCCTCGAACAACTGATCCAGAAGCAGGGCCTGCTGGTCGTCGGCGCGGAGTATTCGCTGGAAACCGGCGTCGTCGATTTCTTCGACGGACCTTAACTATTCAATATTTCAGCGCCGCAACCGCCGCGCCTCCCGCGCCGGCTCTAGTGAGAGAGGCATCCTGCATGAAACCGGAATTCAGCGCCGGCCGTAACCTCGCCATGAAAGTGCCCGCTCACGAGCACGAGCGCACTCTCTCCTTCTATCGCGATGTGCTTGGTCTGCGACAATTAGCAGGTGCCGCACCTGGCAGCGCCAAAACGGCAGCTTTCGAATTCAGCGACAAAGTGCTGTGGATCGATGAAGTATCCGGCATCAGCCAAGCCGAGCTATGGCTTGAGATCATCACCGACGACATCGAACTCGCTGCGCAATATCTGCATGACCACGACTGCGTGCGACGCGATGACATCGAATCGCTGCCCGAAGGCTTTCGCGGCTTCTGGCTGTCGAGTCCAGCCAACATCATCCATCTGATCGCGGCGCAAAATCAGTCCGACACCCCAAGCTGATTGCGCTCTCAATGAACCGTCGCTGGCCTTACATCCTTGCGCTGCTTGCGACAGTCATCATCGTACTCGTAGTCATTCAGCGCGGACGTGGTCCCGTCGTTGCGGGTTATCAACTGCAAGAGCATGCGCTGGTGCAACAAGTCGTTGCCAGCGGACGCGTCGTCACGCCATCGCGCGTGCAGGTCGGCAGTGAAATCACTGGCGTCATCCTCGAACGCCGCGTACGCGAAGGCGATCGCGTTGTGCCAGGCGATGTCTTGCTGGTGATGCGCGCCGATGAGCTTGAAGCGCGCGCACACGAAGCCGAGGCCGCGCTCAAGCAGATGATCGAAGTCTCGCGCCCACAAGCAAAGGTTGCAGCGCGCGAAGCCGATGCGCGCCTCGCGCAATCCGAGCGCGAAACACAGCGCCGCCTCGAACTGCACGCCCGTCACCTCATCGCGAGCGAAACGCTGGAAGCCGCCGAGCAGACGGAAATCGCTAATCGCGCCAGCGCTGAACGCGCTCATCTGCTTCAAGATTCGCTCGCGCCAGGGGCAAGCGAAGAAACTCAGCTCCGCGCCCGCCTCGCCGCCGCCCGCGCCGCGCTCGACAAAACCATCGTGCATTCGCAAATCGCCGGCACCGTGCTGACACGCAACGCCGAACCCGGCGATCTCGTGCAACCCGGCCGCACGCTACTCGAAATTGCGCGCGACGGTGACACTGAAATCCTGCTGCCGGTAGATGAAAAAAATCTCGCTATACTCGCGCTTGGACAACATGCGCGCTGCATCGCCGATGCTTTTCCCGAGCGCGTGTTCGATGCCGAAATCACTTTCATCGCGCCAAGCATCGATCCCCAGCGCGGTACCATCGATGTACGCCTGCGCGTTGCCCCCGTGCCCGACTTTCTGCGCCAGGACATGACCGTCTCAGTAACGATTGAAACCGGCCGACGTGATCACGCACTCGCCGCGCCTAACGACACGCTCACCCTGCTTGGCGGCGCTCGCGCCAGCGTGATGACTTTGCGTGACGGACGCACCACGCGCGCCGAAGTAACGCTTGGACTGCGCGGACTCACCAACACCGAAATCGTTTCCGGACTCGCACCGGGCGACTGGGTGATCATCAATAACGATCAAATCGATGAAGGCAAACGCGTGCGTGTACAAACACCCAAACACGCGCTCGGCAGCTCCCCATCGACACGCCGCGAAAACCCGATAGGATCAAGCTAAAGTCTCGCACTAGCGATGTACACGGAATGGAATCTTGCGGTGAAGTTCCTGCGCGACGCGCGCGGCCAGACTGCCATGATCAGCGTCGCCATCACCGTTGGTGTCGCCGTCATCATCTACATCGTCGCATTGATTACCGGCCTGCAAGCCAACATGATCAATCGCACTCTCGGGACGCAAGCACACATCAAGGTTTACGCGCCAAAGGAAATCAATCTTCCCGCACCGCTTGAGAACGGCGAACTGCGGTTGATGCTCGAAGATCCACGCGCGCAGCGTCTGCGTTCGATCAACAACTGGCAGAATCTGCGCGATCTATTCGATGCTGATGCCGAACTGCTGGCAGTTTCGCCGTTGGCATCAGGCCCAGCCTTCGCGCAGCGCGGCACGGCGCATATGTCAGTGGCGTTGATCGGCATTGATCCTGTGCGTTATCAGCGCGTGATTCCAATCGCAAACGACATCATCGCCGGCGAATTTCGCATCGGCGCAGGTAATGCGGTCGTCGGCTCAAGACTCGCTGATGAACTCGGTCTGCATGTCAGCGACAAACTGCGTATCGACGCCGGCGGATCTGACTCCGGACGCGAAGCCGTGCTTAGCGTCACCGGCATCTTCGAGCTCGGCGTGCGCGAACTCGACGAACGCTACATCTATCTCGATCTGCCGCAAGCACAAGCACTACTCGGACTGCCAGGCGGCATAACCACTATCGATCTACTCGTGCCCGACGTCTTCTCCGCCGAGCGTATTGCAGCGCGTCTGCACCATCTCACCGGATTAAAAGTTGAAAGCTGGATGCAGACCAACTCTCAGCTCATGAGCGCTCTCAAGGCGCAGCGTCTCTCAACCAGTATGATCAGTTTTTTTGTGGCGATATCAGTCGCCTTCGGCATCGCCAGCGTGCTATCGATCAGCATCGTGCAGCGCACACGTGAGATCGGCATCCTGCGCGCCATGGGCGCAACACGCAGGCAAATGCTCACGGTATTTCTCTTGCAGGGCGCATTGCTCGGACTTGCCGGCGCCATCGCCGGCAGCGCATGCAGCTACGCGCTGGCATGGGCTTTCAATACCTTTGGACCTGGACTCTTTCAGATCGTCATCTGGCCAGGGCTGCTGATATCGGCAAGCGCAATCGCCACACTCACTGGCTTGATCGCTGCCGCGATCCCGGCAAGACGCGCCGCGCGTCTCGATCCAGTAGCTGCGATACGTTATGCCTGAAGAAGTTCTGCACCTTGCGCGCGTGCACAAATCCTATAACATCGGTCAGCCTGCGCAGACCGAAGTACTGCACGGCATAGATCTTCACCTCGCACGCGGTGATTTCGCCGCGCTGATCGGCCCCTCGGGCTCAGGCAAAAGTACGCTGCTCAATCTGATCGGTCTGCTCGACACACCAAGTGCAGGCGAAATCCATCTGCTCGGTCGACCAACGCAGACCATGAACGATACCGAGCGCACCATGCATCGTGCCTGTGCGATTGGTTTCGTATTTCAGTTCCATCACCTGATCAATTCATTCAGCGTGATGGAAAACATCCTCATGCCGCTCATGCTTACCCGCGGCAAACCCAAACTGCAAGACACACAACTCGCGTATACCTTGCTCGCAGAGGTTGGACTTGCCGACCATGCAACACGCCGCCCCGATGAACTCTCCGGCGGGCAGCAACAACGTGTCGCCGTTGTGCGCGCACTGATCACACGCCCGGCACTGCTGCTCGCCGATGAACCGACCGGCAATCTCGATACCACCTCGGCGGACAGCGTATTTCAGCTACTGCGGCGCTTTCATCAGGAATTCGGCTGTGCGGTGCTGCTGGTCACGCATGACCCGAGACTGTCGTCTGCTTGTGATCGCACCATCAAAATCATCGATGGGCATATCGTCAGCGACACCTCTCACATCGCCTCTGGTGACAATTCACATTGAAGCAGTATCCGCACGCCACTAGACTCGGGCCTATCGCATTACACGCCACACTCCGGCCATCGACAAGCCGCCGAAAACTATCTCTTGATCGCTTGTAGCAAGCGGCAGGAAGCCGCGCATACAGTTCCGCAAAAATTCAAGGAGGAATTACCCGTGCTCAATCGTGAGACAAAAATATCCGGATGGCCGCAGCTACCACCTCTGAAGGAATGGGACGACACCTGCGCCACCGTCCACATGTGGACACAGATCATCGGTAAAATCCATCTTGCTCAAGGACCGTGGATCAATCACTCCTGGGGCGCTGCGCTATATCTCACCACGCGCGGCCTGACCACATCGCTGCTGCCTTACGGCACCAGCACTTTTGCCATCGAACTTGATTTCGTCGAGCACAAACTGCGCATCACCACTGACGATGGCTTGATGCGTAGTTTTGATCTCGAACCGATGCCGGTCGCCGTGTTCTATCGCCGTCTCATGGATGAATTGAAAACGCTTGGCCTCACCATCGATATCTATCCGAAGCCAGTCGAAGTCGCGCAAGCCATCCCCTTCGATCAGGATCGCGAGCACAGCAGCTATGATCGCGACGTCATGAATCGCTACTGGCGTGCACTGCTGCAAGCGCATCGCGTCTTCAATGAATTCCGTGCACGCTTCACCGGCAAAGTGAGTCCGGTACATTTTTTCTGGGGATCTTTCGATCTCGCGGTAACGCGCTTTTCCGGGCGCACAGCACCCAAGCATCCAGGCGGCGCGCCCAACTGCGCCAACTGGGTGATGATTGAAGCCTATTCACACGAAGTATCGAGCGCTGGATTCTGGCCGGGCACAAGTATCGGCGAAGCCTGCTTCTATAGCTACGCTTATCCGGAACCGCAAGGATTTCGCAGCTATTCCATCGCACCGAAAGCAGCCTACTATCTGCCCGCGCTCGGCGAATACCTGCTGCCCTATGAGGCCGTGCGCTGCGCTGTCGATCCGGATAGAGCGCTGCTCGAATTTCTGCAAAGCACCTATGAAGCCGCCGCCGAACTCGCGCACTGGGATCGCAAAAGACTTGAACAGCGTGGCAGCATGCCGCCCGCCACACGCGCCGCCCGGCGACAGGAACTCAACCGCGCAAAACAATAATCCATACCAGCACGGCTAATATCCGTGCGAGCGAGTGATACCGCAGTCTTGTCCGCTCGCTGGCAGAGCCGAAGTAGATGCGCTAGCGTGTTAGCCAACACGTATCAGCGAGAGGCACAGGGACATGGCCAAGTGCGAAGTCTGCGGAAATGAATATCATCAGTCGTTCGAAGTCACGCTCATGGGCAAGCGGCACATATTCGACAGCTTTGAATGCGCAATCCATCGTCTTGCGCCGCACTGCGATCACTGCGGCTGCCGCATCGTCGGCCACGGCGTTGAAGCTGGCGGATTATTTTATTGCTGCGCGAACTGCGCACGGGACAGCGGAGCGAGTGAGGTTGTGGATCATGCTTGAGGAGAGAGGATAGAGATGGTTCGCTCTCCCCCCCCTCTCCCCTCCCGCAAGCGAGAGAGGGCAGAATAAAAACCAAGCCAGCTAATACCCCGCATAAATCCTAGCCTGCACATCGCGCAGCCGCTCCATAACCTGCGCGCGGCGTAGCTTGAGCGTCGGCGTCAGCAAACCGTTCTCTATTGTCCAAGGTTCGAGCGTCAGCGCCACGCGCCGCACTTGCGCATAGCCAGGGAATTCTTTCAGGCAAGCACTCGCGCGTGCGCGCATCGCATCGACGACGCGCGTATCTTCAAGGCAACTCACGTCTTTGCCATCAAGCCCATGCGTGCGCGCGTAATCGAGCCAAGCATCGCGATTCAGTACCAGCAGCGCAGACAAAAACGGCCGTCCTTCGCCAATGATCATTGCCTGCTCGAACAGCGGATCGCTGGTGATCGCGAGTTCCATATCGACCGGCGAAATTTTCTCACCGTTCGAGAGCACGATGATTTCTTTTAATCGGCCGGTGATGTAGAGCCGGCCATCACGCAAGCGCGCACAATCACCCGTATGCATCCAACCTTCGGCATCGACCGCACGTGCCGATGCATCAACGTCATCAAGATAGCCGGTCATCACGCCAGGGCTTCTCACCAGCAATTCATCCGCCGCACCGATACGCAGCTCGACATCGCACAGCGGACGGCCCACGCTCTCGGGATCGTTATCGCTGAGCGTATTGCCGCTCACCACCGGGCTGAGCTCAGTCATGCCATAGCCCTGCACCAGTGATAGGCCAAGGCTGATGAAACGACGCGCGACCTGACGCGGCAGCGGTGCACCGCCGCAGACCGCAATGCGCAAACGTCCGCCAAATCGCGCCATCACTTTGTCTGCAACCCATCGGCGCAGCAGCGGCCACAACAGCAAAGATGGACGCCAAGCCGCGCGGCCCTGTGCGCGTTCGAAACGCGTCCAACCGACAACGACCGCCGCATGAAACAAACGCCGTGCCATCGATGAACCCCGCGCCAGCTGCGTATCGATGCGCGTGTATACGCTCTCATAGATACGCGGCACAGAAATCAGCACGGTCGGGCGATTCGACAGCATATCCTCGGCGAGCGACGCTGGCGAACGCGCGAAGGCAACGGCGGCGCCAGCCATCATCGGCAAGTAATAGCCCGTCGTGCGCTCCAGCATATGCGACAGCGGCAGGAAGGAAAGAAAGAGATCATCACCGTAAACAGTGTTGCTGCGATACGAAGCCCAAGCATTCCACAGAATGTTGCCATGCGTGAGCATCACGCCCTTAGGACGACCGATAGTCCCCGAAGTGAAAACGATGGTTGCAAGCGCATCACGAACGCCAGTGCCGTGGCGCAGCTCGCCACTGTCAGGCAACCAATCCCGCAGCAGCACGAATCGATCATCAGCAGCCATATCGATGCCTGCGCCATCGCGCAGCACGATGCGAAGCTGCGCGAACGATTGCAGCGCTCCAGACAGCGCACGCCACTGCGTTCGTCCATCGATGATGAGCATGCGCGCCTGCGAGCGCTGAATAATATAAGCAACGCTCTCAGCGCGATCATTGAAAAACAGCGGCACCACAACAAGTCCAAGCCCGAGCGCTGCCTGATCAGCGCATACCCAATCGGGGCTATTCGGCAGCATCAACGCGACGCGATCTCCCGCACACAAACCCGCGGCAATGAATGCTTCCTGCCAACGCCCCACACGCGCGCCGACATCGCGCCAGCTCAGCTCACACCACTTCGATTGCGCTGCATCGAACCAGCGATATGCCAGCGCATCCGGCGTGCGCCGCAAGCGCTCGCAAAAAAGCGCATAGAGCGTATCGATACCGGTCGGCTCGATGAAATCGACGGCCTGCGCCAGGCCAGATACTGTGGTAGAAGTTGATGCTTTCGTCATGCTCTATACCGTTTCACAAGTGCTTGCGCTGAGCGTATTAAGGGAAAGTCTGAAAACCCCGCTAGCCAGTTTTTATTTCCCCTCTCCCCAACCCCTCTCCCAAGCGTGGGAGAGGGGTTGCCAAGCTGCTCGCTACTACTGCGAAGCTCCCCTCTCCCACGAATGGGGAGAGCGTAGCAAGG
>JAITWN010000173.1 GCA_031285245.1 Chromatiales bacterium
TTGTTTTTTAGCGCGGGGGGTTTTATTTTTTAATAATCCCGCGCGTTTATAATATTTTGTCCCCCGCCCGGGCCTCCCCCACAACCCCCCCCCCCCGCGGCATGGCGTTGATCTGCGACGATGCTCTGAAGCGTTGAATTTATTTGATTTCTGACTCATGCAGTCGGCGCTGATGTGCCTGCTTGTTGCGGCGGTTCAAAGCGCGATTGGATGTGATAGCGAGCGGGTTATGCCCGCTCGCTCAGTGCAGTCTGCCGCTCGCGTTGTCGAAGATCAGTGCTTCGATCCAGTCCTGCAGATGTTCTTCGCCGGTCTGATTGGCAAGCACCATCATGATGATGAGCTTGAAGCGATCGAGATCGAGTTCATCGGGCTCGAGTGCCATGGCGCGTTCGATGATCAGTTCGCGCGTCTGCGCGCCAATGATGCCAGCGCATTCGAGCGACATGAGATAACCGCGGCATTCGATGTTGAGTTTCGAATGTTCCTGGCGCGAGTAGATGCGAAATGAACTGTGCGGTGTCTGCGCTTCATGCTCTTCCCCGCGCTGCTGCGTGAGATCTTCCAGCCAGACAAAGGCTTTGTTGATCTCAGACTGCGGAAAGCCCGCATCCTTCAGCACCGTTTTGAGAATGGCTTCATCGTGGGGGACTTCACGCCCTTCCTCCACGTAGTGTTCAAACAGATAGAGCAATACATCCAGCATTCAGGTCTCCGGCCGTTGGCGCACGTAGGCGCCAGCAGGCGCTGAAGTAATGTAGTTCGCCAACTCCAAGTCTAACAGAATGTGGAGCAGGAATTCGGGAGCCTGACCAGTGCGCTCGACCAGCATGTCGATGGTGCTCGGAGTGAAGTCGATTTGCGCCAGCACGCCGGCTGCGGTTGCATCGAGTGTGCTCGGCGGTGGCGTGCTCGGTGGCGTCAACGCTCGCGCGGCCTGCGCGATGGCGTCCAGATCTTCGAGGATATCCTGCGTGCACTCAACGAGCTTGGCGCCCTGGCGCAGCAGTGCGTGACAGCCGCGTGCGCGCGGGTCGTGGATCGAGCCGGGGATGGCGAAGACCTCACGGCCTTGTTCGAGCGCAGCGCGTGCGGTGATCAATGAGCCACTGCTGAGCGCGGCTTCCACCACCAGCGTGCCAAGGCTGAGGCCGCTGATGATGCGATTGCGGCGTGGAAAGGCCTCCGGCAGCGGCGGTCGCCCGGGCGCAAACTCTGATACTAGGGCACCCGCAGCAAATATCTCCTCGGCGAGATCGCGGTGCCGGGCGGGATAAACGATATCGAGCCCGGTTGCCGCGACCGCGATCGTTGTTCCGCCAGCGGCGAGTGCGCCGTGATGGGCGGCGCCGTCGATGCCGATGGCAAGACCACTGGTGACCGTCAGCCCGTGCTGCGTCAATGCGCTGGCAAAATCACGCGCGTTATCGAGGCCGCTAGGGCTCGGGTTGCGGCTGCCGACGATGGCGAGCTGCAGGCTACTGAGAGAGACTGGGTTGCCGCGCACGTAAAGCACGAGCGGGGCGTCATGGATTTCTTTCAGCAGTGGCGGGTAGCGTGGATCGTGCAGGGTAAGGGCGTGGTGCCCCGGCTTTTCCAGCCAGCGCAAATCCGCTTCGATGGCGCGCCAATTGGGAGTGCGCAGGGCTGTAAGCGCACCCTTGGGCAGGGCTTTGATGAGATCTGGAGCGATACCGCCAGCGCTAAACCACTGGCGAGGATCGGGGTGGCGATTCAGCAGGGCGCGGCAGGCAACCGGGCCGAGACCCGGTATGCGCTGCAGCGCCAGCCAATATTTGATGTCATCCATGACATAAGCTTTTCCGTAATATTGTGGTGAGGATGGCCCATCAGGGCGGCGTGACGGTATCCATTACGCGCAGATCGCGCTCGGCTTCCATAACCAGGGCGTAGCTGACGCGGTCGAAAACGCGGATCAGCATCAGCGTACCGGTGCGTTCGTTGGGCAGTCTCACCGTGCGCTCTGAGCGCTGGGTGGCGAAGTTATCGCGGACGAGCTCTCCGGTCTGATATACCGCCAGCACATGACCGGACTCCAAACCTTCGTTCGCACCCTGGCTGATCGCTACGACTTGCAGACGTCCGACGCGTGCGAGGCCGTCGAGCACTGACAGAATACGACCTTCGACGGCGGTTTCCGGCGGACGTGGCAGGAAATACTGGTTGATCTCGTCCTCGGCGAGCGGCAGTAAGCGATCGCCAGGCAATACTTCGCGCTCTGAGGTGTCGATCACCAGTGTGGCCGGGTCGCCACCGCGGGTGACGGTCGCGAAGCCGATGTGAATGGCTTCATAGCCGAGCACATCTTTACGGTTTTCAGGATTCAGATAGACCTGGCCACGGCGGACGATGTCGTAGCGGGTGATGCCTTCGTCTTTGATGCCGCGGGCGTACACCTTGTTGCCAGGGCCGCTGATCAAGCGATCTTCGCTGCTTGCGATGACGTAAGGGCTATCTGTAAGCGCCGTCTGGTCGACGATGCGCGGATATTTCAGGAATTGACTGATAGCATCCATCGGAATGGTCGGTATCGCGCTATCGAGCTGAGTGGTGCGCGTGGTCGGCGAGAGCTTGACCGTGCGCAGACCGCCAGCGTTCCCGCTGATGCCGCTGCCCGGGCGCTCCAGCTTCAGCACCGGCTGACCATCCACCCACTCCAAGCGGATAATATCGCCCGGATATATAAGGTGTGGGTTGGAGATTTCAGGGTTGATATGCCAGATTTGCGGCCATATCCACGGATCTTCGAGGAAGCGCGCCGAAATATCCCACAGCGTGTCACCACGCATGACCACATAGCGGTCCGGGTGATCTGGCGTGAGCTTGATCTTGTCGCCCGCTCCGAAGGCGTTACCGCAGAGGAGGGTAAGCGCCAGTAACAGTTTTACAACAAAGGGTTTTTTTGCCATCGGACTTGCCTTAGAATCCCGCAGTGAGTCGCCATTGGCGATGGTTTTTCCCGGACACCCGCTACTTATCGGCGAGGCCGGACGGATGTTTAAGCCCCGCTAAGCCCTGTGACATAGTCGAAACTCGCCATGGCTCTGCTGCATATCCTGCATTATCCCGACCCTCGTCTGCGTAACCAGGCTCTGCCCGTGGAGCGGGTGGACGATGAAATTCGCCAATTCGCCGACGACATGCTGGAGACTATGTACGACGCCCCTGGTGTTGGCCTCGCGGCGACCCAGGTCGGTGTTGCCAAGCGCCTGATCGTATTGGATATCAGCGAAGATCGGCAAGATCCTCTTTGCCTAATTAATCCGGTGATTTTGGAGTCGTTCGGGGCTGAGAAAATGGATGAGGGCTGCCTCTCCGTGCCTGGCGTCACGGAGCCGGTGGAGCGCTCGGCCTGGGTTCGCTACCGGGCGCTCGATCGTTGCGGCCGCGAAATCGAGCGCGAAGCCGAGGGCCTGCTCGCAGTCTGCATCCAGCATGAAATCGATCATCTCGACGGTAAGCTGTTTGTGGACTATCTGAGCGAGATGAAGCGTCAGCGCATCAGAAAAAAGCTCGAAAAACAGCGCGTTCGCAGCATGTAGCATGCGTATCGTTTTCGCTGGTACGCCGGAATTCGCCGCCGCCTCGCTACGCGCGCTGCTCGATATCCGTTCCCAAGGGCATGAAATCATCGCGGTCTACACCCAGCCCGACCGTCCCGCCGGGCGTGGCCGGCATTTGCAGGCGAGCCCAGTCAAGCAGCTCGCACTCGAGCACGGTCTTGTCGTCCGTCAGCCTGCCAGTATGAAAAAGTTTGAGGTATGGGACGAGCTGCGCGCGGATGCGCCGGATGTCGTGGTGGTAGTGGCCTATGGGTTGATTCTGCCGCCTGCGGTTCTCGCTATCCCGCGCCATGGATGCATCAATGTCCATGCTTCGCTGTTGCCGCGTTGGCGGGGAGCGGCACCGATTCAGCGTGCCTTGCTCGCCGGTGATGCCGGTACGGGAATCACCATCATCCGCATGGATGCTGGCCTCGATACCGGGCCGATGCTGCTGCGCGTTCCGATTGCGATCCAACCTGAAGATACTGCCGGCATGCTGCACGACCGGCTGGCATTGGCTGGTGCGGGGGCGCTGGTCGAAGCTTTGGGTGGACTCGTCAGTGGCTTGATCAGTGCGCAGCCGCAGGACAACGCGCTTGCAACCTATGCCGCCAAGATCGACAAAGCTGAGGCGATGCTCGACTGGAGTGAACCGGCGCAAACGCTGGAGCGCAAAGTGCGGGCCTTCAACCCATCGCCGGTGGCAAGCGCTGAATTGAACACCGGATTAGTTGAGTGGGGATCGCTGCGCGTCTGGCGCGCGGTGGCGCTGCCGGATGATGCGACAGGCCATATGCCAGGTACCGTGTTGGCCGCGGGCAAAACCGGCATCGATGTGGCGACCGGAGACGGCGTGCTCCGACTGCTTGAGGTGCAGCGCCCTGGAGGCCGGCCCGTGGAAGTTGCCGATTTTCTCAACGCCATTCGCAGCAAACTCTCATGAGCGCAGTGCCGAGTGCTAGGCTTGCCGCGGTCAGGATTCTCACCGAGGTTTATGACGATCGACGTTCGCTGACGCAGGCGAGCGCCGAAGTGCTGCCTCAAATCAGCGATCCGCGTGATCGCGCGCTGACTCAAGATCTCTGTTATGGCGTGCTGCGCTTCGGCCCGCGGCTCGAAGCGCTGACGGGCAAGCTCCTCAACAAACCACTCGCCGCGCGTGATGGCGATGTGCAGTGCCTGATTCTGGTCGGCTTGTATCAACTGCTATACACCCGCGTTCCTGCGCATGCTGCGGTTGCCGCTACCGTGGCGGTGACCGCAGCACTCGGTAAATCATGGGCGCGTGGTCTGGTCAACGCGGTATTGCGGCGTTGCCAGCGCGAGAGCGAGGAGCTACTGGCGCGCGTAGATGCCGATGACGCCGCGTCACTTGCGCATCCGCGCTGGTTGCTGGAGCGTTTTCGCCGCGACTGGCCGCAGGATTGGCGTCGCATTGCCGAAGCGGGCAATGAGCATCCGCCGATGTGGCTGCGTGTCAATCGATTGCGCGGTCCGCGCGAGGCATATCTGCAAGAATTGCAGGCGGCTGGATTTTCTGCTGCCGCGCCGGCGCATACACCTGATGGACTTTTGCTCGACAAGCCGACCGATGTCGCGCGCTTGCCGGGTTTCGCGCAAGGCCGCTTTTCCGTGCAGGATGGCGCTGCGCAGCAGGCCGCAGCCCTGCTCGATCTGCATGCTGGCCAACGTGTGCTCGATCTGTGCGCAGCGCCAGGTGGCAAGACCGCGCACATCCTCGAGCGCGGCATTGATCTCGCGGCCCTAGTGGCAGTGGATGTAGATGCCGCGCGTCTGGCGCGAGTACAAGACACGCTCAATCGACTGGGGCTCGTCGCACAATTGCGCTGCGCCGATGCGGCGCACGCTGACGAGTGGTGGGATGGCGTAGCCTTCGATCGCGTGTTGCTCGATGCGCCTTGCTCGGGCACCGGCGTCATTCGCCGTCATCCCGATATCAAGCGACTGCGACGCGCTGAGGATATCGCGGGGCTCGCTGCGCGTCAGCGCGAATTGCTCGATGCTGCCTGGCGCGTACTCGCTCCCGGCGGGATGCTCTTGTACGCTACATGCTCTATCATTCACGACGAAAATAATCTGCAAATACAGGATTTCCTCGCCCGACATGACGACGCGCGTTTGCGCCCTCATGTCGCAAGCCATGCGCTCGAATGGGGACGGGCGCTGCCATTCGGCAGACAGATCCTTCCGGGTGAGCATGACATGGATGGTTTTTTCTACGCGTGTATAGACAAGCTGGCGCTTTCGCTGCCTGCTGCGCAATCGGCAGACTGAAAATGCAGGGTGCTCGCATCGGTTTGATCATGTTGTGCCTGTCCGCCGTCTGGGCGGGCGGTGCGCGCACGCAGGAACAGGAATCTGCCGGCATCCAAGTCACAGACGTGCATGTAGTGCTCCATGATGAAGTCTATTATCTCGATGCCAGCGTCGAATATGTCCTCAGTCGACAACTCAGCGAAGCGCTCGAGCGTGGCGTGGCGCTGCCGGTAGTGATTGAAATCGAGATTCTGCGCGAACGTCCCTATATATGGAATGAGACCGTGGCTACGCTCGCGCAGCGCTACGAACTTAACTACCACGCGCTCACTCGCCAGTACATGCTACGCAATCTCAATATTGGTACTCAATCCTCTTATCCCTCGCGCGTGGCTGCGCTTGGCGCGCTTGGCCGCGTTGTCAGTCTGCCGTTGATCGATGCCAATCTGCTTGAGCCAGACGTGGCTTATCAGGGTAGGTTGCGCGTGCGCATCGACACCGATGCTTTGCCGGCACCGCTACGCCTGCGCGCATTGGCAATGCCTGAATGGCGGCTCGGCAGCGGGTGGCACGAGTGGCGTTTCTGAATACACGCGATCTAGCGAGCGGTTTTCTGCCCATTCTGGCGTTGTCAGCGCTATTGCTGATGTCTCTCTATCTGATGGGCGCCGCGACGCAGAATTCCGCGGAGTTTGGACGGCTCTACATCGTTCTGCTAGCCGTCAATATCATCGGCGTGATCACACTCGCGGTGTTGATCACCGCCAACTGCGCGCGCTTGGTGCGTCAATATCGTGCGCGGGCTGTGGGTTCGCGCCTCACCGTGCGCCTGCTTGGGATCTTCGTGACGCTGGCGCTGCTGCCTGGCGTAGTGGTCTATTACTTCTCGCTCGATTTCATCGCGCGCGGCATCGATAGCTGGTTTGATGTGCGTTTCGAACGCGCGCTAGATGATGCGCTCGAACTCAGCCGTATCTCGCTCGATGAGCGTAAGCGCGAATATATGCGCCGCACCGATCAGATTGCCGATGCGCTGTCTTTCACGCCGGCCGATCGCGCCGCCACCACGCTAAGTGACATGCGCGCGCAATACGATGCCTATGAACTCACGTTGATCGGCGCAAGTGGTCACATCAATGCTTTCAGCAGCGCCAACTCGCTCGCCATCCTGCCGCATCTGCCACCCGAAGTGGTGCTGAGACAGGTTCGCCAGGGTAGCGATTACGTCGGTGTCGATTCCATCGACTCATCGGGTCTTTATGTGCGCGTGGTGCGTGCATTGCCTGTGCAGCACCCGGTCGAGGAAACGCGGCTGTTGCAGGCGCTTTATCCGGTTTCAAGTCACATCGGCGTGCTTGCCGACAGCATCGAAGAAGCGTCGAGCAGTTACCGGCAGTTGGTTTTTCTGCGTGATCCACTCAAAAACAGTTTCCTGCTCACGCTCTCACTGGTGTTGCTGCTCAGTCTGCTGACTGCGGTGTGGGCGGCGTTCTTTCTCGCGCGTCGTCTGGTCGCGCCGATTCGTGTGCTTGCCCTTGGTACGCGCGCGGTCGCCGCGGGTGATTATGATCGTCAGTTACCGCAGCATTCCCAGGATGAAATGGGTTTTCTCGTCCAGTCCTTCAACGACATGACGCGCCGCTTGGCGCAGGCGCGTGATGAAACGCTGGTCAGCCAGCACCAAGCTGAAGGCGAGCGGGCTTATCTGCGAGCGGTGCTCGGACGTTTGTCTTCTGGCGTGATCACGATCGATCGCCGGCGCGTCATCCGCACCGCCAATCATGCGGCGGGACAGATTCTCGGCATCGATGTGCGCGCTTATGTATCAAAGCCGCTGGCAACGCTCGGCAGCGATCATGAGCATCTGGCGCAGTTCGTTGAAGCAGTGCGTGCTCGTCTTTCCGGCATCGAGGATTGGCGCGAGGAAATCATCATTCAGGGGCCATCCGGGCGCTGTATTCTAATGTGTGGCGGTGCTTCACTCGCTGACACCGAATATCAGGGCGGTGGTAACGTGCTGGTATTCGAAGACATCACCGCACTGGTGCAAGCCCAGCGTGATGCGGCCTGGGGCGAAGTCGCGCGCCGTCTCGCCCATGAGATCAAAAATCCGCTCACGCCGATTCGCTTATCCGCCGAGCGTTTGCGTCACAAGTATCTGCGCGGCATGGCGCCGGGCGATGCCGAGATTCTTGATCGCTCTACGCATACCATCGTGCAGCAAGTGCAAGTGATGGAAGAAATGGTGAAGGCATTCTCGGAGTACGCGCGCACGCCGCAGCTACGTTTGCAGCCGATCGATCTGCACGCTTTTGTCGAAGAAGTGCTTGATCTCTATCGCGGCGGATCAAGTCAGGTGAATTTCGTTACCGAGTTCGAGCCCGGTCTGCCGCGGGTGGATGTCGATCCTGGGCGTATGCGCCAGCTGCTGCATAATCTAATCAAAAATGCGCTTGAGGCTGCGCCATCTGATCAGGACTGTGTCATCTCCATTCGTGCTTCATTGCTCACCATGGATAGCGGCACCCGCATGCTGGAGATGCGCGTGCACGATAATGGCCCGGGTCTGCCGGTGGATATGTTCGGGCGCTTCTTCGAGCCCTATGTCACCACCAAACACAAAGGCAACGGACTCGGCCTTGCCATCGTCAAGAAGATCGTGGAAGAACACGGCGGCAGCGTGTCAGCGGAAAATGCGCCTGAAGGCGGCGCGGTGATCGTGATCAAGTTTGCGCTCAATGCTGACTCGATGCGCGCGCCGCCTTCAGGCGCGGCAGCAGAGGGTAGTGCGCAAAGTGCGGATGCAGCCGCGGCGGCTGGCGCACGCACATTGAGTTCCAGATATAGCGGCAGACAGGAGTGACATGAGCGCCCACATTCTGGTGATCGACGATGAGCGCGACATTCGCGAGCTGGTGCGAGACATCCTCGTCGATGAGGGGTACGAAGTCAGCGTCGCAGAAGACGCGCAAGAGGCGCGTAATGCCAGGCGCTTGCGCCGCCCCGATCTCGTACTGATGGATGTGTGGATGCCGGATACCGATGGCATCACACTGCTGCGGGAGTGGACGCAGCAGGAAGGCGGCTTCGATACGCCCGTGATCATGATCTCTGGCCATGGCACGGTTGAAACCGCGGTCGAGGCGATACGTCTTGGCGCTTACGATTTCGTTGAGAAGCCGTTGTCGCTGTCCAAGTTACTGCTCAGCGTGCAGCGCGCGCTCGAAGCGCGCAAGCTGCAACGTGAGAATCTCGATCTGCGTCGTCAAGGGCACACGCTGGTCGAGCCCATTGGCGATAGCACGGTCATGCGCGACCTGCGGGCACAGGCGCAGCGCATCGCGCGTCATAATGCTTGGGTGCTGATTACCGGCGAACCTGGCGTTGGCAAAGAATTGCTCGCGCGCTATCTGCACTTCAGCAGTCCGCGTCGCGAGGGTCCTTTTATCGAGGCGGGCATCGCTACCATCGCCGCTGAGAATGCTGTGTCCGCGCTCTTTGGCGCCGAGCAAGGCAGCAAGGTCTATTACGGTTTTCTGGAGCAGGCCAATAGCGGCACGCTCTTTCTGGGTGAAGTGGGCGACATGGATGCTGCAGTGCAAGCCAAACTGCTCGGCGCGCTCGAAAATCGTTCCTTCGTGCGCGTGGGTGGACGCGAGCCGGTGCAGTTCGATGCGCGTGTCGTCGCCGCTACGCACAGCGATCTGCAAGCGCACATCGCCGCGGGTCGTTTTCGCGAAGACCTCTACTATCAGCTCAATGTGGTGCCAGTGCGCGTGCCGCCTTTGCGCGAGCATAGCGATGATGTGCCGCAGCTCATCGATTACTATGCTGATCTCTTCGTGCGCCAGGAAAATCTGCCGCAGCGCCGTTTCTCAGCAGCGGCGAAGCAGCGCCTGCGTGCGCATCCCTGGCCGGGCAACGTGCGTGAGTTGAAAAACCTGGTGCAGCGTCTGTTGATTCTCGGTAGTGGGGAAGAGATTTCGCTTGGTGAAGTCGAGCGCGCGCTTGGCGGGCGCAGTAAACAAACGGCAGGCATGTCGATCAATCTCGATGAACCGCTACGCACCGTGCGTATGGAGTTCGAGCGCGCTTACTTCGAACATCAAATCAACGTCGTCGGAGGCAACGTCTCTGATATCGCCCAGCGTGCTGGCATCGAGCGCACGCATTTCTATCGCAAGCTGCGTATGCTCGGCATCAAGCTCAAGCATGATTTATGAAGGAGGGCTGATATGAAGATCATCGTTCTTGGTGCTGGTCAGGTCGGCGCTTCGGTGGCGGAAAATCTCTCCAACGAGGACAACGATATCACCGTCGTCGATCATGATGCGCACCGCTTGCATGATTTGCAGGAACGTTTCGATCTGCGCGCGATTCAAGGCGAAGCCGCGCATCCTGGTGTGCTGCGCCGCGCTGGCGCGGAAGACGCCGACATGGTGATCGCGGTGACCAATAGCGATGAGACCAACATGATCGCCTGTCAGGTTGCCTACACGCTCTTTCGCACGCCGACCAAGATTGCGCGTATCCGTGCGCGCGATTATCTCGCATCGCCAGATCTCTTCAGCCAGGAAGCCTTGCCGATCGATGTCGTGATCAGCCCTGAGCAATTGGTGATCGATCAGCTTCAGCGTCTGATAGAATACCCCGGTGCTTTGCAGGTGCTCGATTTCGCTGGGGGGCGCGTTCAGCTCGTCGCGGTCAAGGCGTATCACGGCGGCTTGCTGGTCGGGCATGAGCTGCGCGAACTCCCGCGCCACATGCCCGGTATCAAGACGCGCGTCGCCGCCATCTTCCGGCGCGGCGCTGCGATCTTGCCGCAGGGCGATACCGTCATCGAGGTCGACGACGAAGTCTTTTTCATCGCAGCCACCCGCGACATTCGCGCGGTGATGGGCGAGATACGCCATCTCGACCGCAATGTGCGTCGCATCATTCTGGTTGGCGGTGGCAATATCGGTCTTGGTCTTGCCGCGGCGCTTGAGCAGCGCTATCAGGTCAAAGTGATCGAGAAGAATACGGCGCGCGTGCAGCACATCTCCCAGCAGCTCACGCGTGCGCTGGTGCTGCTCGGCGATGCGGCGGATGAAGAGCTGCTGCTGGAAGAGAATATCGAAAGCACCGATGTCTTCTGCGCCGTTACCAATGACGATGAAGCCAATATTCTCTCTGGCATGCTTGCCAAGCGCCTTGGCGCGCGCAAGGTGATTTCGCTGATCAACCGCAGCGCCTACGTCGATTTAGTGGTGAGCAGCGATATCGATATTGCGATTTCGCCTTATCTGTCCACCATCGGCAGCCTGCTCGCGCATGTGCGCCGCGGTGATGTGGTGATGGTGCATTCGCTGCGCCGTGGTGCGGCCGAGGCGATCGAAGCGGTGGCGCATGGCGATCGTAAATCATCCAAAGTGGTTGGGCGCGCCATCGAGGAAATCAAGCTGCCGCCAGGCACGACCATCGGCGCTATCGTACGCGGTGAAGAGGTGCTCATGGCGCATCACGACACGGTCATCGAAGCCGAAGATCACATCATCATGTTTGTGGTCGACAAGAAACATATCGCCGAAGTGGAGCGCTTGTTCCAGGTCGGCATCACTTTCTTTTGATGTGCGCGCTCCTGTGCGGTTAGCGCATTCTCACTGATCGCCGTGCAGCCACGCGTTCTGCTACGCATCGTTACTCTGCTGCTGGCATTGTTCAGCCTCTCGCTGTTTGTGCCCGCAGTGCTTGCCTGGGCGCTCGATGAGCCGACGCAGCGCATCTTTTTGCTGAGTGCCATCGGCATGCTGCTCTTTAGCGTCGCACTCTGGTTCCCGGTGCGCTCTTGTCGCGCGGAACTGCGACTGCGCGATGGCTTTCTGGTGGTGGTACTGTCAACGTTTGCGCTGTCGCTCGCGGGCAGTGTGCCATTTATGTTCACGCCCGGGCTCTCGTTTGTCGATGCGCTGTTTGAATCAGCGTCTGGCCTCACCAGCACTGGCGCTACCGTTGTCACTGGGCTTGATAGTCTGCCGCGCTCGACGCTGATTTATCGCCAGATCTTGCAGTGGCTCGGCGGCATGGGGGTGATCGTGCTGGCGGTTGCGGTACTGCCGATGCTCGCCATCGGTGGTATGCAGGCGTATCGCGCGTTGACGCCAGGTCCGATGAAGTTCAATCGACTCACGGCGCGTATCGTCGAGAGCGCGCGTGGCCTGTGGTATCTGTATATCGGCCTCACCGCGGCCTGCGCTATCGCCTATTGGCTCGCAGGCATGACTGCTTTCGATGCGATTGCACACAGCATGTCGACGATATCGCTCGGCGGATTTTCAACGCACGACGACAGCTTCGCTTATTTCGATGATCCGGTGATCGAGGCGGTCGGCATCGTCTTCATGCTCATCGCCGGCATCAATTTCGCCTGGCATTTTATCGCCTGGCGTCACGCCAGCTTGCAGCCCTATCGCGACAGCCAGGAGCTGCGCACGTATGGCATCGTGCTCGCGGTGGTGTCTGCGATCACCATCGTCGTGCTCTCTACGAGGTCAGTCACGCATCCTGATGAAGCTGCCCGTCACGGGGTTTTTCAGGCGGTCTCGATGGGGGTGACTGCGGGTTGCACCACCACTGAATATCATCGGTGGCCGTCGTTTCTACCGCTGCTGCTGATCATGGTGAGCTTCATCGGCGGATGCGCTGGCTCAACGGGCGGCGGGCTCAAGGTGATTCGGGTATTGCTCTTGCTGAAACAGGCTGGGCGCGAGATTCGGCGACTCATTCATCCCAATGCTTCGTTCTCGGTCAAAATCGGTGACCGCAGCATTGGCATCGATGTGATCGATTCGGTGTGGGGTTACTTCGCGCTCTATATGGTCTGCTTCTGCATCATGACTGTGTTGCTGGCGATGGTCGGCGTCGATCTGGTGACAGCATTCTCCGCGGTGGCGGCCTGCATCAATAACCTCGGCCCAGGGCTCGGCGAAGTAGCGTACGATTACGCGGGGCTTGGTGATTTCGCCAAACTCACCTTGTGTATGGCGATGTTGATCGGGCGCCTTGAGGTGTTTAGCCTGCTCATTCTATTGACGCCCGAATTCTGGAAGAAATAATGCCCGGAGAAAATAATGTCAGATGCGCGTGAGAAGTGGGATGCGATTTATCGTGGCAAGCCAGGCGTCATGCCGGGTAACGCAAGCCGCGTACTGGTCGAGAATCATCATCTGCTGCCTGCAAGTGGTGATGCGCTGGAGCTTGCCTGCGGGCTCGCGGGTAACGCCGTGCTGCTCGCGCAGCACGGCCTACGCACGCAGTCCTGGGATATTTCAGCTGTAGCGGCTGAACGTGTTGCCGAGTACGCGCGCGCGCATGGTTTGCCACTCACTGCAGAGGCGCGCGACCTCATGCGTAATCCGCCGGTGCCTGCTACCTGCGATGTGATCGTTGTTGCGCACTTTCTCGAGCGCGATCTCTTTCCTTACATCCTCGCTGCGCTGCGTCCAGGCGGTTTGCTGTTTTATCAGACTTTCACGCGCGCACGTATTAGTGATGCTGGGCCATCGAATCCGGAATTTCGTCTTGCCTCTGGCGAGCTGCTTGCGCTCTGCGCGAAGCTTGAAGTGCTGGTTTATCGTGAGGAAGGCTTGATCGGCGATCTTGAAAAAGGTCTGCGCGATGAAGCGATGATCGTTGCGCGTCGCCCTGGTTAGGGACCTCTGCGAAACGGCAATGGACACAACCCTGACCAATCGGTGAGCCTAGAACGTTGGGCTTCGCAAAGCTCAGCCCAACGACGCAGTTTCGCAGAGGCCTCTGGTTAGGGAAAGTCCTAACAGCGGAGCGTTATCAATAGAGCGAAGGTTCACCCACAGGCCGTGTGCGAAAGCGTTTGTAGCTCCACTGATACTGCGCAGGAATGCGGCGAATGCAGGTCTCAATGCCTGCATTCATGATGGTGCAGATGGTTTCGAGATCCGCTTCACCAAGATCAGTGGGCGCTGCGATGAAGTGCACTTCAAAGCCAGCGCCACCGCACAGGCGTTCAGCGTAAGCAAAAAATACCGGTGCGCCGGTGCGCTGCGACAAGCGCGCAAGCAAGACCATGGTGTAGGCGGGAATGCCAAAGAAAGGCGCAAACACACCTGCGCCTTGCGTCGGATCCTGATCGGGCAACAAGCCAACGCATTCGCTACGCTCGAGCGCGTGAAACATATAGCGCACCCCGGCTACATTGGTCGGCACCAGTTTCGCGCCGCCGCGTTCGCGCGCATGGCGCACGAATTCTTCCAGACCTTGCATGCGTGGTGGCCGGTAAAGGCTGGTGAGCGGCCAGCGCGATGCGCAGTAGAGGCCAACCATCTCCCAGTTGCCAAGATGCGGCGTGATGATGATCGCGCCTTTGCCTGCGGTGAGCGCAGTATCCACCAGTTCTCGCCCTGGCGCCGCGCGTACCAGCGCGAGCACCTGATTCACATCACGTCCCCACACCGCGCCGGTTTCCGCTGCGGTCTTGCCTGCTTCGCGCAGCGAGCTGCGGGCAAGACGTTTGCGCTCAGTTTGTGAGAGTTCAGGAAAACACAGCTCGAGATTGCGCATGGTCACGCGGCGGGTGCGCCCCGGCAGCATGCCGAGTATCGTGCCGATGCCGGCCCCGAGGACATGTGCGGCGGGCAGTGGAAGTACAGCGCAAAAGCGCAGAAAAACTTTGAGCAGAGCTTCCCGCATGTGGAAAAAGTAGTCGTGGCAATGTTGGCAGGCAGATTTACAGGTATGATATCAGGTCCCGCATAAACCGCCTGATTCGAGGTGATATCCAGTGAAAACGGAAACCTTCATTGATCGCTTGCGCCAACGCGTGCTGCTCTGCGACGGAGGTACCGGCACGTTGATCCAGGCCGAAGACTGGGATGTCGAACGCGATTTCCTTGGCTTGGAAAACTGCTCTGAAATTCTGTGCCGCACGCGTCCTGATTTCGTTCGCCGCGTGCATCGGGCTTATTTCTCCGCCGGCGCTGATTGCGTTGAGACCAATACTTTCGGCGCGAACAAAGTCGTCTTTGCCGAATTCGATCTCGTGGATCAAACCTACGAACTCAACCGTATTGCCGCCGAGCTCGCACGCGAAACCGCTGCTGAGTTTGCAACGCCTGCGTGGCCGCGCTATGTGCTCGGCTCGATGGGCCCTGGCACCAAGCTGCCAAGCCTCGGCCATATCGATTTCGACACGCTCGAAGATTCTTATCATGAACAGGCGTGCGGCCTGATCGATGGTGGCGTCGATGCATTCCTGCTCGAAACCAATCAAGACCTTCTCACCATGAAGGCAGCAGCAAGCGCGTGTCGCCGCGCCATGAAAGAAAAAGGCTGCACGCTGCCGATCATCGCGCAGGTCACCATCGAGACCACCGGTACCATGCTGGTCGGCTCTGACATCGGTTGTGCGGTTACTGCGCTCGCTGCGCTTGATGTCGATGCCATCGGGCTCAATTGCGCCACTGGCCCCGCTGAGATGACCGAGCATGTGCGTTATCTCGGTGAAAACTGGCCGGGAATGATCTCAGTGATGCCAAATGCGGGCTTGCCAATGCTGGTCGATGGCAAGACCGAATATCCGCTCAGCGCCGAAGAGCTCGCCGAATGGCAGCAGCGTTTTGTCGAAGAAGATGGCGTCAATCTGATCGGCGGTTGCTGTGGCACCACACCCGCGCATATCGCGCGCCTGCGTGAAATGCTCGATGCGCGCGCTGATGCCGCGCCGTGTGCGCGTGCGGTGATACTGACGCCGGCAGTGACTTCGCTCTACACCAGTGTGCCGCTGCGCCAGGAAAATGCAGTGTTCGCCATCGGTGAGCGTTCAAATGCCAACGGCTCAAAGAAATTCCGCGAACTGCTTGCAGTTGAAGATTGGGATGCGCTCACAGCCGTCGGTCGTGAGCAGGTCAAAGAAGGCTCGCACGCGCTCGATGTCTGCGTCGCTTACGTTGGTCGTCCTGAGTCTCGTGACATGGTCGAAGTGATCTCGCGTTATCGTGGCCAGGTCACGGTGCCGCTGGTAATTGATTCCACCGAAACGCCAGTGCTCGAAGCAGCGCTCAAGCTTGCGGGCGGCAAGTGCATCATCAACTCGATCAACTTCGAAGATGGCGAAGAGAAGGCAGAAATCATTCTGTCTTACGCCAAACGTTTTGGCGCTGCTGTGGTTGCGCTCACCATCGATGAGCAAGGCATGGCGAAAAGCGTCGAGCGCAAACTTGAGATCGCGCATCGTCTCTATGATTTCGCAGTGAACAAGCACGGGCTTGCGGCGCAAGATCTGATGTTCGATCCGCTCACGTTCACCATCTGTACCGGCGTCAGTGATGATCGCGAGCACGGCATCAACACGCTGGAGGCGATCGCTGCGATTGCGCGCGAACTGCCGCGCTGTCAGATCATGCTCGGGCTGTCGAATATTTCCTTTGGTCTTTCGCCCGCTGCGCGCCATGTTCTGAACTCCGTATTTCTGCACCATGCGCAGCAGCGCGGCATGACGGCGGCGATCATCCATGTTTCCAAAATCATGCCGCTGCACAAGATCGATGAAGCGCAGCGCATCGCCGCTGAAGATCTCATCTTCAATAACTGGCGGGGTGGCCGTGATCCGCTGCTGCATTTCGTCGAGCTGTTTAAAGACGTCAAATCGGTGAGTGAGCGCAAGGAGCGGCCGGCAACGATCGAAGACGCGCTGCGTCAGCGCATCATCGATGGCGATCGTCAGGGTCTCGAAGACGATCTGCGCAAGGCAATGGAAAAACATGCGCCGCTCGACATCATCAATACTTTCCTGCTCGATGGCATGAAGGTAGTGGGCGAGCTGTTTGGCTCTGGTCAGATGCAATTGCCATTCGTACTGCAGTCAGCTGAGACCATGAAAGCGGCGGTCGCATTCCTTGAGCCGCACATGGAGCGCAGCGAAGGTGGCGAGAAGGGCGTGCTCGTACTTGCGACGGTGAAGGGAGATGTGCACGACATCGGCAAAAATCTCGTCGATATCATCCTCACCAACAACGGTTACAAAGTCATCAATCTCGGCATCAAGCAGCCGATTGGCAGCATTCTCGAAGCTGCGCGTGCGCATGCGGCGGATGCTGTTGGCATGTCTGGGCTCTTGGTGAAATCGACCGTGATCATGAAAGAGAATCTCGAAGAGATGACGCGCCAGGGCGTCGATATTCCGGTACTGCTCGGCGGCGCGGCGCTCACCCGGCGCTATGTCGAGGGCGATTGCCGCGCGGTTTATTCACGCGCTGATCATGTGCATTACGCCAAGGATGCGTTCAGTGGTTTGCGCCTGATGGATTCTATTGTCGGCACGAAGGGCGCGAGCGCTCCTGCTGAAGGAGGCGGCGCTGCCTGAGAATCTGCTTATGATGAGCCTGTTTCCTGCGATCAAGCCTTACGCCACGCACTTGATCGCTGTCGATCGGCCGCATGTGTTGCATGTGGAAGAATGCGGCACGCCGACCGGTTTGCCGGTGCTCTTCGTACACGGCGGACCGGGCGCGGGCTGCGAGCCGTATCATCGGCGTTTTTTTGATCCTGAATGCTATCGCATCATTCTTTTTGATCAACGTGGCTGCGGTCGTTCGACGCCACACGCCGAGCTTACAAACAATGACACCTGGGCGCTGGTGCGCGACATGGAGCGCATCAGAGTTCAGCTCGGTGTCGAGCGCTGGCTGCTCTTCGGTGGTTCATGGGGTTCAACGCTGAGTCTTGCTTACGCCGAAGCGCATCCCGAGCGCGTGCTCGGTTTGATATTGCGCGGCATATTTCTGTGCCGGCCGGAGGAGATTCGCTGGTTTTATCAGGAAGGCGCGAGCCGGCTGTTTCCCGATTACTGGGAAGAATATCTAAGACCCATTCCCGAAGCTGAGCGCGGCGATCTGCTGCACGCGTATCACAAGCGGCTCATTGGCGAGGATGAAGTCGCGCGCATGTCCGCGGCCAAAGCGTGGTCGCGTTGGGAAGCAAAAACTTCGACGCTGCTGCCGCGCAAAGAAGTCGTCGATCATTTCTCTGACCCTTACACTGCGCTTAGCATGGCGCGCATCGAATGCCATTATTTCGTCAATGATACCTTCCTCCAGCCTGATCAGCTCGTGCGTGACGCGCACAAGCTTGCCGATATTCCTGGCATCATCGTCCATGGTCGTTACGATGTGGTGTGTCCGCTCGAAAATGCCTGGCGTTTGCATCATGCCTGGCCGAATGCGGAGCTACGCATCATCGCCGACGCGGGACATTCCGCTACCGAGCGTGGCACGACTGACGCGCTGGTGCGCGCGACGATCGAGATGGCGCGCCGGCTCGCATGATCGCTCTGCTGCAACGGGTGAACTCCGCTGCGGTCACCGTCCATGAAGAATGCATCGCACGCATCGGCGCGGGGCTGCTGGTGTTCATTGCTGTTGAACGTGGTGATGGCGAGATGCAAGCTGAGCGCTTGATCGAGCGCGTTCTTGACTACCGCATATTCTCTGATAGTGAAGGCCGCATGAATCGCAGCCTGCGCGATATCGATGGCGACTTGCTGTTGGTATCGCAGTTCACGCTCGCCGCTGATACGCGCAAAGGCACGCGGCCGAGCTTCACGCCGGCAGCAGCGCCAGAGGATGCGCGGCGCTTGTTCGATTGCTGCGTGAGCCGCGCAGCGCGTTCCCCGCTGCGCGTCGAGCAAGGACGCTTCGGCGCGGACATGAAAGTCAGCCTCATCAATGATGGACCGGTAACGCTATGGTTGCGCGTAGCATCAGGTGATGACGATGTTTGAAGTCATCGCGATGTGTGGGAGCGTGTGATGGCGCTATATGCCATAGGAGACATCCAGGGTTGTTACGATGAGCTGCGCGCGCTGCTTGATCGCGTCAGCTTCAACGCCGACGCTGATCAGCTGTGGTTTGCGGGTGATCTCATCAATCGTGGTCCACGCTCGCTCGAAGTGCTGCGCTTTGTGAGGTCACTCGGCAATGACGCTGTTGCCGTGCTCGGCAATCACGAACTGCATCTGCTCGCGGTCGCAAGTGGCGCGTGTAAATCTAGCGTGAACGACACCTTCAAAGATATTCTCGCGGCGCCAGATTGCGACACCTTGCTCGATTGGCTGCGCCAGCGTCCACTCATGCATTACGATGCCAAGCGCAATATCGCCATGATGCACGCGGGGCTTGCGCCGCAGTGGGATATCGCTACCGCGCAAAGCTGCGCGCAGGAAGTCGAGCGCGAGCTGCGTTCAAAGCGTAGCGATGAACTCTTCTCTGTCATGTATGGCAATCAACCAGATCTTTGGTCCGAGAAACTGCGCAGCGCTGAGCGCTGGCGCTTCATCATCAACTGCTTCACGCGCCTGCGCATGTGCGATGCCGAAGGTCGTTTGCATGTGGGCGCGCGCGGCCCGGTGCGTAAGCGTGATGATGGATTGATGCCGTGGTTTGAGGTGCCTGGACGCGCAAGCGTCGATACGAAGCTGGTCTTCGGCCATTGGTCTGTGCTGGGTCGTTATCAGGCGCCGGGAATTTACGCGACCGATTCGGGATGCGTGTGGGGTGGAGCGCTGAGCGCCGTGCGTTTGGATGTGGAACCGGCAGAGTGGCATTCGTTGCCGTGTCCAATATATGCAAAGTTTAGTGAATGAATGCAACCAGGACGCCTCGCCGAACGTCTTGGTGGACATCGTCGTATTACGACCGTATCAAGTCAATGAGAGAGCAACATGGGTAAAATCAATTACATCATTCTGGGCATTCTGGCTCTCAGCGTCTTTGGAAACGTCATGCAGGGCCGCCACTATCACGAGCTCGTCATGCAGCAACATTACATTTATGACGGTGCCATTGAGCACCTCAAAGCAACCTTGAAGCGCGAGCTCACCGCAATTTCCGAAGCTAAGGAAAACGAACAGAAAGACGAACACAACGAACTCACGGCGCCATCAGAACCGCAAGCCGATGAGGACGGACTGGAGCATGGAGAATACCCATACGAAAACGAGACGCGCGAAGGATACGCAGAGTAGAGCAAGCGTATCAGCGCGCTGTTGATATAGACCGAACCTCGCCGGATGTATCCACGGCCACTTTAAGAAAGCACTTCATTCGCGCAGACAAAACACTTTCAGCGAGCGGTTCAGAATATTAGATGTATAACGGCGTAAACGCCTTGAAGCAATTCGATCCAAAGAGGAGTGTCAGGCTGCGAACATCCGGAGCAATGAAATCGGTTCAGTAGTTACAGCGGGCGTTATAGATATTTCCCCCCTGAGCGAGAGGGATCGGGGATTTGTTCAAGCAAGGTTATGCCCCTGCCGCGCGTCCCGGCAGAGTTCCTGGTAAAGATCGAAATAAGCGCGGGCCATACGTTCGCTCGTGAAGATCTGCTGATGGCGGCGGGCTGCCCGTTCGCCCATGGCCGTGGCGGCGCGCGGGTCTTCCCACAGGGAGCGCATGGCGTGGCGTAGCGCGTTCGCATCGCCGGGCGGTATGACCAGGCCGGTTTCGCCCGCCACATTGATGAAGGTCGTGCCGGTGCCGATCTCACTCGATATCATCGGCTTGCCGAGCATGGCCCCTTCCAGCAGCGAGACGCCGAAGGCTTCCGAGCGCAGGTGGGAGGGGAAGAGCACGGCTTCGCACAGGGTTAATAGCGCAACCTTGTCGGTCTCGGAAACATGCCCAGCGAAATGCACATTGCGTGCGCCCAGTCGGGCAGCTTGCTCCTTTAACCGCGCTTCGATCGGCCCGGCGCCGGCGATTACGACGGGGAATGAGGTGTCCCGGCAGGCTTCGATGAGAATGTGCAGGCCCTTGTAATAGCGCAGTACGCCAACGAACAGGAAGAAGCGCGGGCCGAAGCGCGAACGCCAGTACGCCAGGCGATCCGGCGCCGCCGGAGGATACGCGTCGCGATCGATGCCGATGGGAATGGCGATCACCTTGGAGCTGAACCGGGCCAGCACCGGGCTGGTGGCGACATAGTTGGGCGAGGTGGCGGCAATGCGCTCGACATTCGCGAGAAAACGCCGTTGCAGCGGCGCGTAGAACCGCATCAGGTGCTTTTGCTGGACGATGTCCGAGTGGTAGGTCACGATCGCGGGCTTGCGCGGGCGCGTGGCGAAGTGCACCACATCCATGAACGGCCACGGAAAATGGTAATGGATGAGGTCGGCTTGCCGGGCCAGCCGGGAAAAGGCGCCAAAGGCCAGCAGCGAAAAGCCGGTGGAAGCCAGTTCAAAGTTCTGTTTCACGCGGTGATTGCGGTACAGGCCGTACTGCTGCGGTTCCTGCGGCGCCGGCCCGCGCGTCAGCGCCAGCACGTCCACCTCGGCGCCCAGACGGGCGGTGCCGGTGGCGATCAGGTGGATGACCTGTTCGATGCCACCCATCGAATCGGGCCGCGCCGTCTTGTAGAAGTGCAGGATGCGCATGTCAGTTTTCATCCACGGGTTGGGCGGCCTGTTCGAACAGGCTGAGGAAGCGCGCTTGCGAGAACTGGCCGGCCCGCGCCTCGCAGGCCATCCTCATGACGCTTGCCGCAGGCGCGTCGAGACGGCGCACGGCCTGGACGATGGCCGCTGGCGGCGGGTCGGCCGGCAGCAAAAGGCCGGTTTCGCCATGAACGACGCTTTCCGGCAAACCGCCTTCCTCGACGCCGATGACCGGCTTGCCCGCCGCCATCGCTTCGATGGCCGACATGCCGAAATCCTCGTCCCTGGGGATGTAAATGGCGGCAATGGCCCGGCCCATGAGATGCGCCAGTTCAGCGTCCGTCAGCCAGCCGGTGAACCGGATATTCGGCGCATTCGCGGCCAGCGCCCGCAACGAGGCGGCCTCGGAGCCGCCGGAGGCCACGATCAAGCACTTATCGGGCATGGCCAGAAACGCTCGGACGATGCGATCGACGCGCTTGTTGGCTTCCAGGCGGCCGGGTGAGAGGTAATAGTCGTCCTGCCCGGCGAAGGAAAAAGCCGCCGTGTCCACGGGCGGGTATACGACTTGGGCGTCGATGCCGGCTTGCCGCAGCAGGCGTTGCCGGACGTGTTGCGAATTGGTCAGGACGGCATCCATGCCGCGCACGGCCCGCAGCCAGGCGGCGCGGTAGCGCAGAATGGCGAGCCGCAGCGCGGGCCGGGCGATGGCCGGGACGCGCCGCAGATATTCGTCCTGCCAATCAAAGGCAAAGCGCGGCGGCGTGTGGCAGTAGTAGACGCGGCGGCCCACGGGCTGGCGTGGCGCGGCCAGGGGCGCGTAGAGGCCGCTGTAGATGACCGTGCGCGCTTGCAGCAGGCGGGCGGGCAACCGGCTGAAAACGGCCAGCGCCCACGGTACGCGGGGCAGTCGCCCGGCCAGGCGGCCACCCAGGATGTCGGCGTCCACGCCAAGGGGATGGGCGGCCGCGAAATCCGGATAGAGACCGGATACGCCGAGGCGGGCGGCGGGCAGACCGCGGGCCAGGGTCAGCGCCAGCCGTTCGGCGCCGCCGTTGACCTGCAGGTAGTCATAAAGGATCCGGTAGCTAAGCATGTTCAGCGCCTGCTTGAAACCGGCTTTGCCACATGGCGTGACCAGCCCTTGCCAGCTTGCCGGCCAGCGCCGGGTCGGCGGCCAGTCGGGCGATGGCGGCGGCGAATTGCGCCGGGGTTTCGGCGCTCAGGTAGTCGCGCCCGGCGACGGCGTCCAGGCCGCGCACGCCCTGGGTGGTGGCGATGACCGGCTTGCCATGAGCGAAGGCTTCCAGCGTCTTGAACTTGGTGCCCCCGCCGGCTTTGAGCGGCACCAGCACGATGCCGGCCCGGGCGTAGAAAGGCGCCAGATCGGGCGGCCCGTCGGCCAGTTCGACGCGGGCGAAGGGCCCAGCCCAGGCGTCGATTTGTTGCCGCAAGGCGGGCGGCGCGTGGCGGCCGGCTATCGTCAGGCGCCAGGCCGGGCCTTGCAGCCGGGGCAGCACATGGCGCAGCAGAAAACGCGCCGCCTCTTCGTTGGGCGGATAGTTCAAGGTGCCGACGAAGAGCAGGTCGCGCGGTGAGCCGGCACCGGGCGGCGCTCTGGAGGCGATGGCCAGGCGATTGGGGCGGCAAGCCACGTTGGCGGCCAGGCGCGTGACAAAGGCGCGGCAGTCGCCGGGCGAGGCCAGCCAGACGGTGCGGTAGCGGGCGCTCGCCCATCGTTCCACGGCTTTGTATTGGGCGCCAATGAGCGTTTCACGTAAGGCTGCCCGCCATCGGCCCAGGCGCAGCAGCGCGCCGCCGACGCTGATGCGGGTGTTGGATTCAACGTCGTCCACGTCGATGTCGGCGCTGGCTTGCGGCCAGTGGGCAAGCAGGGCAAGCGCGGCAGGGTGCGTTACCATCCGAAAGGCCACCACCCGCGCCGGCGGATGAAGGCGAAAGGCATGCACCAGATCGGCCCACGCCTTCGATCGCGGCCGCGGCCGCAATCCCTCGAACAGGGCGCCGTGCCAGCAGGCGGCCAGAAAAGGTAAGACCAGGCCCAGTTTGCGCAGGAGGCGGCCG
>JAITWN010000200.1 GCA_031285245.1 Chromatiales bacterium
CGAACTGCAGTTCGTGCGCACGAGCTGAGCCGCGCGGTCGACTAAAAAACTTCCGTCATTGCGACGGCAAAGCCGAAGCAATCCATCTAGCCGTGTCTGGATTGCCACGGGGCTAACGCCCATCGCAATGACGAAAATCAGGGTTTTTCAGACCTTCCTTACCAATGATCCGCTGGCAGTTTCTGTCCGCGTGAGTTCAGCGTTAGATTACCATCCGGCACTTGTGCTGGTTGTGCTGGGTTTGGCGTGGCGGTGAGCAGCACGCAATTTGTGATGGTGGCGCCAGGGCAAGCTGCGGCGGTGATGTTGTAAAAGCCTTGTTCTGACGCCCGGTTAAACGGCAGTTGATAGGTGTTGTTCTCGGTGAAAAAGCGTTCCTGTTCCGCCATCGCTTGGGTCAGCGCTGATTGACCGTCGGTACGGCGCCCCTTGATGAGACTCTGCTGATAGCTCGGGACCGCGATCATCAACAGAATGCCGACCAATGTGACGGTGATCATCAGTTCGATCAAGGTAAATCCCGTTTGTGCGTGTCGGTGTTTCATCATCTTCTCCGTGATTTCTGCTGCTGTGCGCATGTGTTTACGCTTCAGTTCCGTACTTCGCGCCATGACAAGCGCCCTGAGTCGATATCGATTCCGGCATCGATATGGCGAATTTCGATGTTGCCTTGATCGTCCGGCGTGTACATGACGTCACTGAGGAAGTTAGAGCCGGCTGGAATATGTTCCAGCTTGATGCCGCTTGGGGTCTTTCCGCTCGGCAGCAAGTCGTGTTCGTCGACCGTGCCGCTGTTGTTGATGTCATAGACCGGTTTCGCGGGGCTGCCGCCATTGCCGAGCTTGAGTGCCATCAGCCAGCCGTCGCCCGATCCGCCGCAGGGGTCGTCAGTTCCGGCTGGGATCAGCGTATTGAAGAACACATAGTCCCCGCGCACTTTCGGATCGACCACCACACGCTCACCCGGGGTAGGCAAGTCTATGTACCAGCCGAACTGGGTTTTGAAGTCGACCGCAGTGTCAGTGGAGACGCGCTGCGTTGCGGTCGAGGCGCTGGTGAACGTCTGCTGCACCAACTGGCTGCGGTTGTGCGCGCCAGTGCTGTTGTCCCAGACGCCGTAGAAGGTTTGCGTCGCAACGCTGCTCTTATCGCTATTGACTAGGTACTGTCCGGTGCCGAAGTACACCATGATATTGGGCGTATTGTTGTTTTTGGTTCCCTCCGCAGGATTACGCGCCACGATCGGCTTGGACGTGATCGGCTGCGCGGTGGTGCCCACCTTCGCGGTGAATAGCGGTGCTGCCGTCCCGTTAGATGTATGCGCGATATGCCATTTGCTCTGATCGTTGCTCGAGAGATCAAAGGCCCACAGGTTTCCGAGCAGGTCACCAGCGTACACACGATCGACCTTGCCGTTGCCATCGCTGTCGACGAGCGCCGGTGTGGAAAGACCATTGCGATTGGTGGTGGAGCCAGCGCCGGTTGAGATCACGGTATAGTCGCTGAGGCTCCAGCTACCATCCATCCCACCGTCCAGATAAAGAATGAAGAGCTTGGCTTGGCCGCTGCCGGTGTCGTTGTAACCATTGCCGAAGATCGCTGCCCACTTGCCGTTTTCCATCAGCGCGATGGTCGGTTTGCTGAAGGTGTAGCCGAGGTCAGCGCTGTCGTTGCTGGTGAATTCCCACAGCACCGTCTTGCTGGCGTTCGCTTCGCTGAAGTTCTGCGGCGAGGTGATATCGAGCGCAAAGAGACCACGTCCGCCGGCGCGATAACCGCCGATCAGAATGGTGCGCCAAGCGCCGCCCACATAGGCGTCCTGCACCGTCGGACTGAGATCAACGTAGTAGCGATGCTCGTAGGCTGGGTCAGTCAGGTAATGCAGCCCTTCGCCTGCAGCGGTGGAGGACAGCATGCTCGGCACATAGGCAATGGCTTCATCGCCTGCTGAATATCCATCGCCATTGGCGGCCCAGAAGCCATGCAGCATGCCGTCATTGGCGCCCACATAGATCACTGCGGGACGTTCGTTGCTGATGCGGATGAGGTTCGAATATTCATCAACACTGCTAGCATCGACGTTATAGCCGGATTGAGATTTTCCTACGAATACCGGACTGGAATAGACGATGTCGCCGAGCGCGGTGCTGCGCTTACGCAGCTGTGGCGCAGTTGGGTCATCGCTCTGGCCTTCCTTGCTGCGATCGCCGCGCAGGTAATCGAGGCGAGTCTGGCCGAATCCATCTGTGCTGCCATTTGGAGCGGTCTTGAGGTCATTCTGCTGACGGGTGTCAAGCGCGGAAAGCGTGCGGAAAGCAACGCCTGTTTTATTACCGTCGTGCCAGGTGAGGATGGTGCGGCGCGATGGGTCTTGGGCGTCGAGCAGAGGCGCAGCATCCCATACCGTTGCGCCGAGCTGGCCATCTATTTTCAGCTCGGTCGCGACCAGTGAGCCGGACCAGTTGTCGGAAGGGTTGAACGACGCTTGATACAGCATGCTGCCGGTATCGAGGCGAGAGGTGTTGAAGGCCACCGCTGCCGATGAGCTGCGGCCCTCTCCGACGCTGTTGAACGCCGAGACCAAGCCAGACTGCAAAGCGATCGGATCCTGCGCATTGTAGAACGCGCCGCGACCGTTGTAGGCAGCGTGCCAGAGGTCATCGATCTTGCGCGGATCGCCATCATCTCCATAACTGCCGGGAGAAGGCCAACGGAAGCCCTCTGCGGTGGGGTCATCTTTCTTCGGATCAAGCGTGCCGTTGGCGCCGAAGGCGACGGTGAACGTCGTCATGTGCTGATGCGGCGCGTTGTCTTTGGCGCCTGCGCCTGCGGGCACACGGTCAGCGAGGTTCGGGGCGAGATCGCGTTCGTAATAGTGCATGGCGATGTCGGCGAGCGTGTAATTATATGCGTCGGCATATGGCCAGCCATCGTATGCGGTGTTGTTGTCACCATCGGCATTGTCTGGGATGTTGGGATTGGTGGTGTCGCTCCAGAAGCCATCGGTCATCAGGATGGTGTAATTCTTTTGGCACATACCGCCCTGAGATGCGGGCAGGATGGGGCAGTTGCTGCCGGCGCTGGTCCCCATGATGTTTGACGCTTTGCATTCATAGTAGAGGCCGGTCTTGTTCAGCGCGTCGCGCAGCGGTGTGGCGCCGCTCGGAATAGTGCTGAAGAACTTCTGAAACAGATCGCGTTTGTTGCCGCTCGTCGTATCGACATTCATGGAGGCGACCAGGTAGCGCTGGCTGGTGGTGTTGAGCGTGGCATAGCCAACACGCACGCCGGTAATGTCGGCGACGGTGGTGGCAGCAGCGCCCTTCGCTGCCAGGTCGCGGTTGTGGTAGTAGGTGAACCAATTGGCGAAATTCTGCAGCTCTTCGTTGAAGGTACAAGTTGTTTTGGCCGCGCAGTCGGTGCGATTCGGGCCGCCAGGATAAGTGGTGCCAGCACCTCTGATGACGACCAGTTTATGCTCGTCGTCCGGATCGATCTCGCTGTTGCCGTTGCTGTCGATCCACTCATAGTAGTGGGCCGGGTATTGCGAATCAGCGCTGCTGATAGTCCAGTTGCTGTTGGCAGC
>JAITWN010000060.1 GCA_031285245.1 Chromatiales bacterium
TCGGTTTACGCATAGCCGCGGATCATCCGCTCTTTGGTATTGGGGTGGCGAATGTTGGTCCGATCATCAATGAATATGTAGATGCCGGCATGGCCAGCAAGGCGATCTGGGCGGATAGAGCCGATGTTGGCGGCGCGAGTCATCTGCACAGCGCCTACTTCGATGCCCTGGTATTCAAGGGCGTAATGGGCCTCGTGGCACTGCTCGCAGTACTGCTGTATCCGCTGTGGCTGGCGTTGCGCTATGGACGAGGTCTGCCTGCGCGTCCGGTAATGGTCGGGCTTGCGACCGCGTTTCTGATTTTCGGCCTGACCGAAGATCCGTTCGTCAGAAATAATTTTACTTCGATTTATCTGCTATTTCTGCTCTGCGCGCTGACGCGATTTTTTTATGAAGTGAGTGGAACGGGGCGTGAGGTACAGCGCGAATAAATGATTCAATGCTGCCCATGAGAGTGGACGGAAGAATTCTTCTGCTTGTTTTTAGCACTTGTTTGGCGTTGATCTGAAATACGCGCAAGGAGTGCGAGATATTGCCCGCGCTCTCTTTCTTCGGCGAATACGCTGGCGGCTAATTTGACATTGGCGTAAGCGCGGCGCTTTTCCTGCACGATTTCTTTGCATACGTTCATCAGTGTTTCTGCCATGGCGTCTTCGTTGCCATCTTCGATGGCGTGGAGATAGAAGCCGAGATTCTGCCTGATTTCCGGTATGGAAGTGTTGTCGAAAACGATCGGTACTAGTCCGGAAAACAGTGCTTCCGCGATTACGTTGCCGAAGCCTTCCCCAGCGCTCGGGAAAAGAAATACATCTGATTGCAGCAGATGGGAATGAACGTCTTGCACGTGTCCGGCAAATCGCACCTGATTTTGCAGGCCGAGTTCAACGACGAGAGATTGGAGGCGACTGAACTCTGCCGGCTCGGCGTTGATATCACCGAGGAAAGTGAGTTCAAAGTCGATGTTATGCGTTTTCAGTTTCTGACATACACGCAGCGCTACATCCTGCCCTTTGCCGGCGCATATTCTGCCGACATGAATCAGGCGTACGGGATTTGCTGGCGGCTGGTATTCAGGCGTTGAGTACGCAAAGGAAGGGTAGATGAGTGCTACTTCAGTAGGCGCTGGGATATGGAGGATGCTTCTGATATTTTTTTCAAGATGATTGCTGATGACGATATGCGCTTTGACCGGCGCATAGACGCGTCGATGAAACCAGTCTTTCTTCGGTGTTCGTTTGGTGGTGCCATGGCGAACGATGAGATTGACGTCGAGGCCAAGCAGCGCGAAATAAAGAGATTTCAGTTCCGAGGCACCGAAGAAGATGACATTGCGTATCTGCTGCGAGATGAAGATACGATGTAGCTGGCTGATCAGCGCTAGGCTGAACATGGATTTGAAATCTACGGTCTCGACGAGATAGTGATGGTCTTGATTGGGCTGTGCGTGCTGAATATCGAGATACCCACCGCGTTTTATAATGAGCACGATCTCTAATTCAGCGCTCAGCAAGCGGGCGAGTTTTGCTGCATCGAGCTCCATGCCGCCTTTATTGGGCGATAGACAGATGACTGCTGTGCGATGGCGGTTATCGATGACGGTGGTCATTGTTGTGGCGAGGCAACCACGGGTTTCAAATTAGGCAGCAACACAGCTTCTATACGCGCAAGATGCGCCTCTTCAGAGAACATTTCATCTGCCCGCGTTTTGCCGGCCTGTGCGAGTCGGCGCATTTCGTCGGGGTGTTCGGCGAGGTAGCGCAGTTTTTCGGCGAGCTCGGTTGCCGAGCCAGGTGTGAATAGCAGGCCGCTGCGTCCATCTTTGATGATTTCGGGTACGCCGCCGGCGTTGGTGCCGATGACGGCTACGCCGCAGCGCATGGCTTCGATCAATACCAATCCGAAAGTCTCGTTTTCGCTTGCGAGCACGACGACGTCAAGTTCAAGCATCGTGCGCTGAGGTGAGGAGATGAAGCCGGGGAAGTCGATGTGGGGTTCGAGTCCGCGTTGCCTCACTTCTTCGCGCAGCGATGCCATGTAGGTTTCATTCATGACATGGCCGACGATGCGCGCGTGCGCGCGGATGCCTTGGCGATGCAGCAGATCTACCGCTTCGACTAACACGTGCTGGCCCTTGGGCGGTTCGATGCGGCCGAACAAACCGATTTGTAGGCTGTCACCGAAAGCGCCTGATTTTGGTTCGTTCGCGGCAGGGGCGGGTACGCCAAGATAGGCGAGTTCGATGACGCCAGGGCGCAGTGGCAAATAGTGCGCTGCATCATCCTGCATGCCGCGACTGAGCACGACGAAGCCATCGATGGCCTGATAGAGCAGGCGGTGATAAGGATCGAGTTTCGCGCGCGTGATGCGCATGTGCCGGGAATGAATGAGGCGCACAGGCCGTTTGCACAAGCGTTTGGCGAATGCTGCCAGTGGCAGATCATTGCTCCAATGGATATGCAGGACGTCGATCTGTTCGCGTTCGAGATAGCGTGCGAGACGAAAGGCAGCGATCAAAGGCAACCTGCGCAGGCGTACACGCAAGGTGTCGTGGAGGATGTCTTGCGCGGTCATGCGCTGCGCGAACAGGGTGTCTGGCGCGGTGAGTGCACGGCAGTCGTAGCCGCGCTCACGCAGCAAGCCGCACAGGCGCGCGGCATAGAGTTCGAGGCCACCGTGGCCGTTTGATAAACACAATTCGAGGATGCGATCCGTCGCAGGTGGTGGTATGGGCGATTGTTTTCGCACCCATAGATCAGCGTACTTCACAAAAGTGGAATGCGCGGATAGCAGCGCGAGCAAGAGGCCCGCGCGGCCGTCGAGCACGCCGAGCCTAAGCACATACATGCGCAGAAAGCAGCCAATGCCGTGCACTATGCCTTGTGCAAGAGAGGCGCTGCGCCCGCGCTCTTCGCGCTGCTGCGCCCAGGCTGCGGCGTAGTTTGCTGATTTCACCAGATAGTGCCGCACGCTGTTATAGGTGTAATGCAGCAGGTTTCCATGCAATCGCTCGACGCGCACGCCGGCATCCACTTCGATTTTTTCGTGCACCAGTGCATCGGTGCTGCGTCCGCGTTCGCGCGGATAAAGGCGTAGCACATGATCGGGATACCAGCCGCCATGGCGGATGAAGCGCCCGAAGCACCAGGATAGGCGCGCGAGCTCAAAGGCGCGTTTGCGATCGTCTTCATCCAGCACGCGCTGAATCTGCACGGCGAGGGCGGGCGCGACGCGTTCGTCGGCATCGAGCATCAATATCCAGTCGCAGCTTGCGAAGGATTGCGCGCGCTGACGTTGCACGCCATAACCTTG
>JAITWN010000030.1 GCA_031285245.1 Chromatiales bacterium
CCAGACACGGCTATGTGGACTCCTTCGGCTTCGCCTCGCAATGACGAAGGTGTTGCAGAGGCAAACGCGCAGATCAGACCGAAATCGTCGATACCGCGCGCACGGCTTCCTGCCAGGCGGTGCCTGCGATCAGATCGCGATAACGAATCGAGCTCCCCGCACCCAGTCGCATGATTCGCTCTTGGGACTGGAGCGGCGAGTGCCAGCCGCTACGATCGAGCTGCTCAGCTGTCGCAGCCGCCTCTTTGAGTCCACGGCAGATCAACACCATATCGCAGCCCGCCGCCAGCGCCGCCTCAGCGCGAGCCGGCACATCACCAGCGACCACCGCTGCTTCCATCAAGAGATCATCACTGAATATCACGCCAGTAAAGCCAAGCTGCTTACGTAACACTTCCTGCAACCAGAACGGCGAAAAACCAGCGAGGCGTTCATCGACCGCGAGATAACGCACGTGCGATGCCATCACCGCATCGAGCGTGTTCTCTTCTGCCATGCGCGCAAAGGGAATGAGATCTTCAGCCACGATGCGCTCAAAAGAGCGCGGATCGACCGGCAATTCGAGATGCGAATCTGCCGCTACCGAACCATGCCCGGGATAATGCTTGCCCGTTGCCGCCATGCCGGCGCGATGCATGCCGCGCACGTAGGCACCCGCGAGGATGGCGATTGTTTCTGGATCACTGTGGAAAGCGCGATCACCAATGACGCCACTCACGCCCCGATCGAGATCGAGCACCGGCGCAAAACTGATGTCGATACCAACGCAGCGCAGTTCGATCGCCATCAACCAGCCTGCTGTTTCGGCAAGCACAAGCGCGCGCTCGGGAGACTCATCGTAAACGCGACCAAGCGTTGCGATCGGCGGCAAACGCGTAAAGCCGTCGCGAAAACGCTGCACGCGTCCGCCTTCCTGATCCACCGCAATCAGTAGCTCCGTATCACGCAGCGCGTGGATCTCAGCATTCAGCGCCGCGACTTGCGCGGCCGATTCAAAATTGCGCGTGAATAAAATCACGCCGCCCACCTGCGGATGACGCAGCAGTTCGCGCTCCTGCGCAGACAGCTCAGCTCCTTCCACACCGATCATAATCGGCCCCAAGGCCTGCCGGGATTTCATATCCACCTCTGTTAGTTTGTGCTGCTAGCGCGCCCACCCCGCAGGCGCACATCGAGCCGATCGCGCAGCGCATCGCCGAGCGTATTGACCGCGATCACAACGAGCATCAACGCCATACCCGGCACGATCACCATATGCGGGGACACCAGCATGTAACGACTGCTGTCACGAATCATACTGCCCCAGGACGGAGCGGGCGGCTGAATACCAAGCCCGAGAAAAGATAGCCCCGCCTCCGCAATAACCACGGCAGCAACACCGAAGGTTGCCTCGATGATCAGAGACGCGCCGATCAGCGGCAATAGATGACGCAGCAGAATGCGCCGACGCCTTGCGCCGAGCGCGATCGCGGCCTGCACATGTTCACGCGACTTTTGCGCCAGCACCTGAGCACGGGCAAGACGCGCGAAACCCACCCAGCCAACCACCGTCAGCGCGATCACTACATTGCCAAGCCCCGCGCCAAGCACGCCGGCAAGCGCGATCGCGAGCAGAATGCCGGGAAAGGCGAGGAAGATATCGATGATGCGCGTGATGACATGATCGAGCCAGCCACCGAGATAAGCGCTCACTGCGCCGATGGCCGTACCAACCACGGCTGAAATGGAAACGACGAATATCGCCACGAAAAAGGAATACCGCGCCCCAACGGCGACACGATCCCACAGCGCGCGACCGAGATCATCATAACCAAGCCAGGCATCTGCCCCCGGTGGCATGAGAATGCGCGTGAGATCTATCTCAGAAGGATTGAGCGGCAACAACCAGCCGAAGCAGGCAAGCCCGGCCCACACCGCAAGCACAGCAATGGCGAGCCAGAGTTTCACGCTGCGCCCCTATCGCTCTGGCGCAAACGCACGCGCGGATCAAGCCAACCATAGGCAAGATCTGTCAGCGCGTTGACCAGCACATACGTCACGCTGATCAGCAAAATACAGGCTTGCACCACCGGGTAATCGCGACGATGAATCGACTCGATGGTGAGCTGGCCAATACCGGGCCAGGAGAAAACGATTTCAGTGATCACCGTGCCGGCAAGCAGCGCGCCGAGCTGCAAACCAAGCAGCGTGATCACCGGCAGCATGGCATTACGCATGGCGTGATGAAAAATAACGCGATGCCAGGGCAAACCCTTGGCACGCGCAGTGAGAATGTAATCTTCCGCTAGTGTTTCCAGCAGCGTCGCACGAATCATGCGCGACAAAATCGCCGCGAGCGCCGTGCCGAGCGTGAGCGCTGGCAGCACCAGCGAAGCAAGCCCTTCTCTGCCGCTCACCGGCAACCACCCAAGCCACAGCGAAAAAATGAGAATCAGCAGCGGTCCCATCAAAAAATTGGGAATCGATACGCCCAGCATGGAAAACATCATCGCGCCACTATCCCAAGGCGTACCGCGCCGCACAGCGGCGATCACGCCAAGCGGCAACGCAAAAAGCAGCGCGGCGGCAAGACCGGCAACGGCGAGCTCAGCAGTTGCAGGAATGCGCTCTGCAAGAATCTGCGCCACCGGACGACGCGAATAAAGCGACGTGCCAAGATCGAAATGCAGCAGGCGTCGATAGTATTCGAGCATCTGCACCGGCAGCGGCTGATCAAGACCAAGTGCATGACGCAATTCCTCGCGATCCGCCGGCTGACTGGTTTCACCCAGCATGACTTCGACCGGATCACCCGGGATAGCATGAATAAGCAGAAATACCAGTGCAGAAACGCCAAACACCACCAAGAGCGCGCTCGACAAACGTGACAGGACAAAGGCGATCATGGCGACACTCGCGTAACCTCGGCCAGGCTGTCGTAGTTACCATCGCTCGCGATACGGTAACCACTGATGCCTGCGCGCGCGACGAAGATCTGATCTTCGTACCAGAGCGGAACATAAGGCAGCTCATCGATCAGCTGGCGTTGCAGCGCGTGCAGCGGTTCGAGCTGATGAGCTAAATCCGGCGCCGCTTCGACGTCATCGATGAGTCGATCAGCCGCCGGGCTCACAAAAAAACCGCGATTAGCACCGCTCGGCGGTAACGAGCTACTGTGAAATACATAGCGAAATATCTCCGGCAATTTCACACCGACCCAACTCAGGCTATACATCTGGAAATTGCCTGCTTTGATGTCGCCATAAAAAGTGCCCCAGTCATAACTACGCAGTTCGACATCGATGCCAACTTCCTTGAGCTGGCGCTGAATCACCGTAGCGATGCGCACGCGCACCGGATCCGTTGAAGTCTTGTAAACAATTTTCAGGCTGCCGGGCGCTTCATAGCCAAGCTTGGTAAGCAGCTGGCGCGAAAGCGCTGGATCATAAGAGAAGCCATCGAGCCCCGTTACACCTGCCCAGTGCTCTGGCGGCAAAATGCTACCACCCAGCCGGGCGGTATCATCGAGCACATAACGGATGATGGCAGCGCGATCGATAGCGTGCGCCACTGCCTGGCGCACGGCGAGCTGGCTGGTGACGGCATCACGTAGATTGAAACCAATATACGCAAACGTTGAGCCCGCACTTTGACTGACGCGCACTTCATCACGCCCGCGCAGATAAGCGACCAACTCAGGCGGTAGCTCATTCTGCAGCATGTCGATTTCACCACGCAGCACCTTGAGCACGCGCACAGTCGGATCAGGCACAAGCACGAAGCCAAGGCCCACGCCATCGCTACGCCGGCGCAGTTGCAGCTCGCCATCGCTCGGCCACGCCAGCACCTCGAAAGCACCGCTGCCGAGCGATGCGCGGTTAAATGCATAGCCGCGACTGATCGCGGCGGCCGGCATGATGCCAAGGCCGAGACGACCGGGAAACAAAGGGTCTGCGCGCTGTAGATGAAAATCGATGATGTCCGCGCCCGATATTTCGATCGCGGCAATGTTGGCAAAGGAAATGCGATGCGGTGATGCGGTTGCCGGATCAAGCACGGAATCAAAAGAAGCTTTGACGTCTGCCGCCGTCAGCGCGCTGCCATCGCTGAAAGTCGCGCGCGGCACATCGAGCGTAAATCGATAATGCGTCGGCGAGATCTCTTCCCAGTGCGCAAGCCCGGGCCGGGGCATCGCGCTATCGTCAAACTCCACCAAACGCTGATAGAGCAAGCGAATGATGCGCGTCGATGCGGCATCGGTGGCATAACGCGGATCAAGCGTGACCGGCATGCTGGCAAGCCCAAAACGCAGTTCATCGCGCTTCGCCTGCCCGCACGCTGATAGCAGCAAGCACAGCAGCAGCCCCATCCACGCGAGGACCACGCCTGCGCCATGCCGCGAGCCGCCCGGGTTCACCATTGAGTGTAGGGATGACGGGCGAGGTAGACGTTGTAATAGCGCGCGTCGTGCGACACTTCTTCGCCCGCCCAGGGCGGTAGCGCAAACTCCGCATCAGCACGATCGAGTTCGACCTCTGCGACAACGAGGCCTTGGTTCTCACCCTCGAAGACATCGATCTCCCACGTCAGCCCGTCATACTCAGCGAAATAACGCCGTTTCTCGATCAGCAAGCCTTCGCAGAGCGCGAGCAACTCAACGCCATCGGCGTAGGCGACCTCGTATTCATATTCGCTACGCACGATGTCAAGCGTTGCGCTCTTGATGTTGAGGTGAGCGGCATCATCTGAAATGCGGATGCGCACCGAACAATGCGCACCACCAGCAAGATAGCCCTGACGATAATGCACGCTCGCATGCGCTGCGCGGCGCCAGCTGTCATCGCGCAGCAGAAATTTGCGCTCTATTTCGCTCGCCACGCCTGCAAAAACTCCTGAAAGTGGGCATGCCCGACCTGCGTTAGATGATCACGCAGCAAGGCGCATTCCTCATCATACTGCGCTGCGCTCAAACGCCCGCGCATGACTTCAAAACGCAGATAGACGAGATAAGTATTCAGCACGTCAGTCTCGCAGTAATTACGAATACCGGCGAGATCACCTGCGAGATAGTTTTCCCACACCTTGGCGCCGCTCATGCCGAGTTTGCCGGGAAATCCGAGTAGCACCGCCAGTTCATCGAGCGGCGCACAGGCACGGGCCTGATAACCCGCAAGCACATCCATGAGATCGGTGTGGCGCCAGTGGAAACGGCTGAGATAGTTGTTATAACGAAAACTGGAATCCTCATCGCCGGTATCCCAATAGCGCGGCGCCGCGATGCCATAACGCAGCGCGCGATAATGCAGCACCGGCAGATCAAACCCCGACCCATTCCAGCTCACGAGGCATGGCGTGTAACGATCGATGCCATCGAAGAAGCGCCGCACCAGCTCTTCTTCACTCGCGCTGACATCGCCGAGCGACCAGACCTTGATGCCATCGCCCGTGCGCAGCACCGCTGAAATCGCGACGATGCGCTGCAAGTGCAGGCGCAGGAAATCGCTCTCACCGGTTTCCTGGCGACGCTGGTGAAACATGACGCTCGCAACGTCGTGATCGTCGAGGCCATCGAGATCGTAAAGCTGGCGCCCGGCCGCAACGTCGGGCACAGTCTCGATATCGAAAACGAGGACGGGTAAGCGCATTTAGCTGCTGGGGAAGACGTTCGTCGACAGATAGCGATCGCCTCGATCGCAGGCGATAGCCACAATCACTGCCCGCTTATCGAGCTCACCGATTTCGCTGAGCAGACGCAGCGCCGCTCCTACCGCGCCGCCAGATGAGATGCCGACGAACAAACCTTCACGCTGCGCGAGCATGCGCGCGGTTTCTTCGGCCTCACTCTGCTCGACATCGATAATGCGATCGACGCGGTGCGGATCATAGATTTTGGGCAGATATTCCTCGGGCCAGCGCCGAATGCCAGGAATCGCTGAGCCTTCGGCAGGCTGCACGCCGATGACGCGCACGGCCGGATTTTTCTCTTTGAGATAGCGCGACACCCCCATGATGGTGCCGGTGGTGCCCATCGCGCTGACGAAATGCGTGACCTCACCGCCAGTCTGTTCCCAGATCTCCGGCCCCGTACTTTCATAGTGCGCGCGCCAGTTATCGGGATTGGAGAACTGATCGAGCATCAGCCCTTCACCAGCGGCGACCATCGCACGCGCGCGATCGATCGCGCCTTCCATACCCGTCTCGCGCGGCGTCAAGATGATGCGCGCACCATAAGCATGCATCAGCGCGCGCCGCTCGATGCTCATGTTTTCCGGCATCACCAGGCACATGCGGTAACCACGAATGGCCGCCGCCATGGCGAGCGCGATGCCGGTATTACCGCTGGTCGGCTCGATCAAGGTATCGCCGGGGCGAATCCGCCCGCTCATTTCCGCGCCGCGGACCATACGCATGGCGGGCCGATCCTTCACCGAACCGGCAAGATTATTACCCTCCACCTTCACCAAAATAGCGCTAGTAGCCGCGCCGGGCAGACGCTGCAATCGGACCAAGGGTGTTTTGCCGACGAGGGATTCGACGGTCGGAAATTCGTGCATTTGCTTTAAGTGCCAGCGGGAAAAAAGAGGGGGCCATTGTAGCCCTGTCACTTCAACCCCAGCAAGGCAGCGCACTAAAGCAGGCGCGAGGGCGAGACGATACAAAGCGAGCCACGCTCGGCCCTCAACATGCGCTCTGCGCAAGCACCAGACGCCTACGGTAAAACACCCATGAGCATCAACAACAGAACCAACGCACGCGGCACCATCATCGCGCCCTCAAAAGACGCCAGCTTTTTCCTGCACGCCAAAACGGGGGTCTACGCCGTCAGCAGTGCCCAGGATCTCTCACTCACCGGCGTTGGCATCGAAACACGCTATCGCCCGGCGCTCGGCGAAGAAGTCGTGCTCAAGTACCGCCACAATGAAATGCAGGTCTCCGTCACCGGCACCGTGCGTTGGTGCGAGCAGCAATCCGACCGAACCTACGCCATCGGCATTGCCTTCCTCCCCGAAGACAAAACCCGCAACTCCCTCTTCTTCCTCGCCCTGCGCAAGTATTTGAAAGAGTTCAGTCCGGTGGGCAGCACCGTGCCATAGTTTATCAGGCATTCCGATGGTGGGGTGTCGGAACAGGGATTGATACCCAACGTCAACTGCCTCAGCAGATAATCCGCCTCAAAGAGAATCTGCCCGAACTGCGTCCCCTTACCCGCACCAAAATAAGTAACGTCCAGCACACCATTGGTGAGACCTTCATCCTTGGTCGCAAAGGTCACACCCGGATTGTCCTTCATCTCGTAAATCGAACGGATAGCGACAACGAGATCATCCATATCGATCTGCTCATTGAACGGAATCTCGCCCTCTCCGGTGAAAACAATTTCACCTTTCACCGGATCGTAAGCCGCTTGTGGGATGTTGGGCGCGACGCGGTGAAGCCCAATTTCCCCCTGGATTGCCACGGCGCTTCGCGCCTCGCAATGACG